>NZ_JBEYVX010000023.1:0-84240 GCF_040644195.1 Streptomyces sp. NPDC047014
GTTCGTGTCTGGAGTTCAGAGGTGTGCTCTACCGCGCGCGGCCGGGGCGCGCGCCGAAGGCGCCTTCGGCGCGGAGGGAGACCTCGGGGGCGAGGGCGGTGTTGCCGCGGTTGACCAGGGTGTACGCGACGACCGCGGCCGCGCCTTCGCCCCGTACGGCCACGTCCTCGACGGTGAGGGCGGCCAGGGTCGGGCCGCTGACCCGCAGGTGGACCCGTACGGCGGCCTCGTGGCCCGGCTCGGCGGCGATCACGGCGGCGGGGTGCTCGCCGGGCGGGGAGGCGGGCGGCACGGTGACGGTGAAGGGGACCACGGCCCGGGTGCGCGGCGGGACCCGCACGGTGGCCCCGGCGCCGAAGCTGATCCAGGATCCGGCCCCGGTTCCTGCGTCGGCCCTTTCCCCGGTCCCCTCGGTCCCCTCCCCGGCCTCGGCTCCGCGCAGGGTGAGGGTGCGTTCCCGGTCGGTGGTGTTGACCAGCGCGAGGCGGTCCTCCAGCACGCTGCCGGGGGCGCCCTGGAGGTAGAAGTACGGCCGCGCCCCGGGCCGCGCGGCGGCGGGCTCGGCGCTCCACCCGGGCCCGGCGGCGGCCGCGGGGCCCGGCGGCGGGTCGTCGGCGGCGGCCGCGGGGCGCGCGGAGCCGGCGTACAGCGCGGCCGTGACGAGCAGGGCGAGGCACACGGGGAGCCGGGGGGCGCGCCTGCGCGTGGGGGGCTCGGGCACGGGCATGGCCGGGCCGCTCCCGCTCAGGACCGGGCCCGCCGGCCGCGCCGGGTCAGCCAGAGCATGCCCGCGGCCCCGGAGAGCAGCACGGTGCCGCCGAGGGTGCCGAGGGCGAGGGCGGAATCGGCCGGACCGGTCTGCGGCAGGCTCTCGGGGGGCGCGGCCCCGCCTCCCGCAGCGGTGACATCGAGCTCCAGGGACGGGCCGGGCCCGTTCCCGGGGGTACAGGTGGTCGTCGTCCCCATCGCCTTGATGGTGAGCACCCCGGCGGTGAAGCTGACCTTGCCGCTCTTCTTCGGGGTGTACGTCCCGGACAGGTCGGTGATCCTGATGGGCGTATCGGCGGGCACCGCCTCGGGATTGGCGGGCCCCGACACGGGCACGGTCGTCTTCTCCGCCCCGCCGACGAGGACCACGGCGCTGGGGCTCATGGCGCCCTTGCCGAGCTCGATGGGGCTGGAGGAGACGCCCTTCTGGAAGGACACCGTCAGCTTGTAGCCGTCGCCCTCCTTGACGGCCTTGATGTCGATGGGCGACACCGCCGACTTGTCCCCGATGGGGGTCTTGCAGTCGTAGGCGACGTCGACGACGGCGGCCCGCGCCGCGGGCGCGGCACACAGCACGGCCGCCCCGGCGACCGCGGAGGCCAGCACGCGCGCGGTGGAACGTTTCCGGTCGGACACCTTCGTCTTCCCCTCGGGCCGCAATTACCTGACGCCACATCAGATCGGTGGCTCAAGGTACGCCGGGCCCCCTACGGAGGGAAGACACACGACACCCCGGGATCGGGACCGTCCCGGAACGGGCTCACACCCGGGTGGGGCGCCCCATGCACACGAGCCACGGCGACTCCGGGGACGGCTGCACCCCGCCGATCTCCCGGTATCCCCAGCCTTCGTACAAGCGCATGACCTTGCCGTCCCCAGCGGCCGGGTTCACCATCAACGTCACGTAGAGCTCGGCGCGATCGGCTAGCAGCCCGTCGTGCATCTGCCGGGCGAGCCCGGTCCCGCGGTGCGCGGGGGCGACGCCGATCTCCTTCACTGCCACTGCGTCCTGTCCCGTGAACGG
Source organism: Streptomyces sp. NPDC047014 (assembly GCF_040644195.1). Lineage (NCBI taxonomy): Bacteria > Bacillati > Actinomycetota > Actinomycetes > Kitasatosporales > Streptomycetaceae > Streptomyces > Streptomyces sp. NPDC047014. The sequence goes on from NZ_JBEYVX010000023.1 coordinate 1,793, forward strand.
GGCCGCGACGGGCGCCGCCATGCGCTTCCACCATCGGTCGGCCGGGCCGATGGTGTTGGCGTACGCGTACCCCACCGCTTGGCCGCCTTCGCCATACGCCACCGCGACCGCCCAGCCGCGTTCGGAAGCGTGCCGGTCCAGGCGTTCGAGGAACACGGGCACCTGGTAGTTCGGGTGATCCAGCAGTGGCGCCCGCACCTCCGCGTACACCGCGCCGACCTCGGCGCGCAGGCCGGGCGTCAGCGCCGTGTACAGCCGTACGGCGGCCGGCGGAACGGTCATCGCACACCCCTCTCAGCCATCCGCTCCCTGTGTGAACGCCACGCGTCCGCACAGCCGCCCGGCGGGGCGATCTCACCGAGCCGGTCGGTGAACCGTCCGAGCATCCTCGCCACGCGGGGGTGCCCGGCCCCGGCCGCGGCCGGGACGAGCATGGCCGTCGACACGGCGGTCTCCGCCTCCCTCTGTTCGAGCTGGGCCCGCGCCAGCCGGGCGGTGGCGATGGCGCGCGACCGCGCCATGTACGGGCGCAACCCGGCAAGGCACCGGTGGCCGTGCGCTTCGGCCCTCGCCCAGTCGCCGAGCGACAGGTGGGCGGAGAGGGCGAGCGAGTCGATTTCGGAAACGTCGTAGAAAGCGTTCAGCCATACCGGTCGGGGCTCGCCCGGATCCGCCCGCCGCAATACCTCCTCCGCCTGGCCGAACGCCCGCCGGGCCGCCTGCCGGTCCCCGGTCGCCGCGTGGATCGCGCCGTGCCGGGCGAGCCCGAGGGAGGCGAAGACCGGGTCCTTCCGGCACAGGGAGAGACCCCGGGCGACGTCGTTCGCGGCCGCGGCTTCCGCCGGGCGCCCCATGTGCCGGTACATCGTCCCTGCGTGCGACCAGATCCGGAACTTGATCGTGCTGTCGCCGGACAGCTCCGCGAGCTCCTGCGCCACCCGCATGTGGTTGCGGGCATCCGCGAAGCGGCGGCCGTCGATCGCCGCCCACATCGCCGAGGACCGGAACGAGACCGCCGACCCGTACATCGACGCCCGGACCCGTTGCGTCGCCGACCCGCTGTCGAGCAGGGTGAGGGCATCGTCGGCGAGCGCGGCCGCGTGCCGTTCGATACCGAGCTGCCCGCCGTGCCGGTGGTCCGAGGCGATGACATCGGCGAACCGCTGCTGGATCCGGGCGACGTCCGCCATGCCGACCCGGCGGGGTGCGACCGTCGGCGGCGGACCCACGGCTGCCGCCGCGAGGGCGGCCGAGGAGAGGAAGGCACGGCGTTTCACGGGCGGCTCCTGGTGAGGGGCGGGTCTGCTCCGGCGTACAAAACCCAAAGCGGCTGCGGTGCGCCCGCTGATCAGTTCCAGCGCCGCGAGCTGCGCCGACTTCGGGCATTTCACCCGGCCCGACCGCCACCCTCGGATGGAGGAGTCGTCCAGTCCGCCGGGCCGTCCGGTCAGCTCGCCCACCGCCCGGTTCACCTCTTCGGCCAGGTCGGCGGAGCTGTACCCGGCCTCCTGCATCCATGCCACCAATGCGCGGTTCGGCGCTCTGTCCATGCGCTCACACGGTAGCCCCGCCCGGTCCGCCGCGTCAGGTAAACACCGGGTCAAATCGCCCTGGCCGAAGGGCTGTTGGGGTCGAGCAATCACCCTACTCACACCCCTCCATCGCGCGGTTACCTGTCATCGGGGCCGCCCATCCCCAGCACCTCCGGGCCGTTCGCCCCTGGCCGCCGGCCCCCGCACGTCCTCATGCGCCGCCCCGCTCACGCTCAACCGATCCGAGAGGAGCACCACCCCGTGACCGTCATCTCCGAACAGCCCGCCGTCGCCAGGACCCGCGACCCCCGAGACCTTCTGAACGCTGTGGCTCCCCGCCTCCGGCACCTCACCGTGAACGTTCTCGACAGCGGCCTGACCGTCTGGGAACGCGAGATCGCCCTGCTGCTCCGCGACGAGGTCACGACCCGCGAGACGGCCGAACGCATCCTCTCGAACGGCGTCATGTACGTGATCGCCACCATGGAGCACCCCGAGGTGCACCTCGGCGTGGGCAAGGTCGTCGACATCGGTGTGCACCAGCTCATCCTGGACACCCCCGTCTACTTCGCTCTCTGCGAGCTCTACAACGGCGGCGAGTACAAGCACCACGCCCCGTTCATCCAGCGCCGCAACGACGGCACCGTCACCAGCACCGCGGAATTCCTGCGCTCCATCGGCTTCGATCCGGACGAGGAACTGTGGTCGCGTGACGGAGCCAACTGCTCCCCCTGCGACTCCAAGGTCCCCGACTCGCACTGACACCCCTCCGCGCGGCCGGAAGCCGCCGCGGTTGTCTTGGGGCGCCTCTAAGGTGTGGGGCCCGTCGGGCTTCCGGCGGGCCTGGCCGCTTCGTGTGAAGGAATCCGCCATGACCGTCGCCCCGCACAACTACGACCACGAGCGCGCCCTCTGGGACACCTTTGCCGCCAGTGCGTTCAAGGGGCTTCCCGACGGCGAGCCGGTTTTCCGCTGGACGCAGTACGCCGACCATCCCGCCGACCCCGGGCCCGCCCTGCTCGGCGATCCTGCGAGCGCCCTCGAGATCGGCCCCGGCACCGGCCGCGCACTCGCCCACCTGGCCTCCCGAGGCGTCAAGGCCGTCGGTGTCGACCTCTCCCCGGTCGCCGTCGCCCGGACCCGCGAACGGTACGGGCACCTCGGGGCGGAGTTCGTGTGCGCGGAAGTCCTCGACCACCTCGGGGAGGACCCCCGGAACTACGACGCCATCTACTCGATCTTCGGCGCGGTCTGGTTCACCGCCCCCGAGCTGCTGTTCCCCCTCGTCGCTGCCCGCCTCAACCCCGGCGGCGTGTTCGCGTTCTCCCAGCCGCCCGCGATCCCCGGCGCGTACGGCCCGCAGGGCATGTACAAGGGCGGGTTCGCGGGCCCGGCGATGTTCACGTACCGGTACTCGTACCCGCTCGACGCGTGGGCGGGGTGGCTCACCGCCGCCGGGTTCACCGATGTGTCCGTCACCGAGCTGAACGCCCCCGTCGAAGGACACATCGGCACCTTGATCGGCCGCGGCGTCCGCCTCTGACGCCGCTCAGTGCACCCGCACGCCCCGCTGCCAGACCGTGGTGATCAGGGGGACGCCCGGGCGGTAGGCGAGGTGGACGTGGCTCGGGGCGTCCAGGAGGGCGAGGTCGGCGCGGGCGCCCGGGGTGAGGGTGCCGATGTCCGTGCGGCGCAGGGCGCGGGCGCCGCCCGCGGTGGCGGACCACAGGGCCTCGTCGGGGGTCATCCGCATGTCGCGGACGGCGAGGGCGATGCAGAAGGGCATGGAGCTGGTGTACGAGGAGCCCGGGTTGCAGTCCGTGGACAGGGCGACGGTGGCGCCCGCGTCGATCAGGCGGCGGGCGTCGGGCCACTGGGCGCGGGTGGAGAACTCGGCGCCGGGCAGCAGGGTGGCGACCGTGGTGTCCGCGGCCTGCGCGAGGGCGTCGACGTCGGCGTCGGTGAGGTGCGTGCAGTGGTCGGCGGAGGCGGCTTCGAGCTCGACGGCGAGCTGGACGCCGGGGCCGTAGGAGAGCTGGTTGGCGTGGACGCGCGGGATCAGCCCGGCGGCGGCGCCGGCGGTGAGGATGGCGCGGGCCTGGTCGCCGTCGAAGGCGCCCTTCTCGCAGAAGACGTCCACCCAGCGGGCGTACGGGGCGCAGGCGGCCAGCATCTCGCCGGTGACGAGGTCGACGTAGCCGGCCGGGTCCTCGGCGTAGTCCGGGGAGACGATGTGCGCGCCGAGGTAGGTGACCTCCTCGGTGTGCGCAGCGGCGATGCGCAGGGCGCGGGCCTCGTCGGCGACGGTGAGGCCGTAGCCGGACTTGGTCTCGAAGGTGGTGGTGCCCTGGCGGCGGGCCTCGTCGAGGTGGCGGACCAGGCCCGCCTCCAGTTCGGCATCGGTGGCGGCGCGGGTGGCGGCGACGGTGGTGCGGATGCCGCCGGCGGAGTAGGCGCGGCCCGACATGCGGGCGTTGAACTCCTGGGTGCGGTCGCCGGCGAAGACGAGGTGGCTGTGGCTGTCCACGAAGCCGGGGATGGCGGCGCGGCCCTCGGCGTCAACGCGGGCGTCGGTGGCGGGGGTCTGGGTGGTCGGGCCGACCCACGCGATGCGGTCGTTCTCGATGACGACTGCCGCGTTCTCGATCAGGCCGAGGGGGGTGCCGTCGCCGAGGGCGGGGTCGTTGGTGACGAGGCTGGCGATGTTGGTGATGGCCGTGGTGGTCACTGGGTTCCTCTCAGGGCTTGCTTGTCCCCCGCCCCGCCCTTTCTCCGTTTCCCGGGACTCCGCCCCGGACCCCGCGCCTCAAACGCCGGCGGGGCTGGATCTTCCGGGGCAGCGGCCGGGCGGTCAGGCGCGGAGGGTGGCGATGGCTTCGGACAGGGCGGACGGGACGTTTTCGACCAGGGTGTGGGTGCCGTCGCGGACCACGTGGCGGCCGGCCACCACCGTGTGGCGGACGTCCGAGGCCGTCGCGGCGAAGACCGCCGTCTCGGCGCCGAGCCTCGGCAGCGGGCCCGCCGTGCGGACGGAGTCCAGGGCGACCGTGGTGAAGTCCGCGAGCGCGCCCGCCTCCAGGCGGCCCGCGTCGGGCAGGCCCAGGGCCGCGTGCCCGTCGGCGGTGGCGGCGGTGAGGAGGGCGTTGGCCGTCCAGTGGCCTCGCGTACGGCTGCGCAGGCGCTCGTTGAGCTCCATCGCGCGGGCCTCCTCCAGGAGGTCGATCACCGCGTGGCTGTCGCTGCCGAGGGAGAGCGGGCTGCCCGCCCGCTGGAGGCGGGTGGCGGGGCCGATGCCGTCGGCCAGGTCGCGTTCGGTGGTGGGGCACATGCAGGTGCCGGTGCCGCTGCCGCCGAGGAGCGCGATGTCCGCGTCCGTGAGGTGCGTGTTGTGCACGCCGGTGGTGCGCGGGCCGAGCACCCCGTGGTCCGCGAGCAGCTGGGCGGGGGTGCGGCCGTGGGCAGCCTGGCAGGCGTCGTTCTCGGCGGTCTGCTCCGAGAGGTGCACATGCAGCGGCGCCCCGCGCTCCTCCGCCCAGCGGGCGACGGTGGCCAGCTGGTCGGCGGGCACCGCGCGGACCGAGTGCACGGCCGCGCCGATCAGGGCGTGCGGGCGGGGCTTGAGGGCGTCGACCCGGGCGGCCCAGGCGTCGGCGCTGCCGTCCGAGAAGCGCCGCTGGTGGGCGTTGGGGGCTTCGCCGAAGCCGGAAGAGAGGTAGGCGGTGTCGAGGAGGGTGATCCGGATACCGGCCGCGGCGGCGGCCTCGATCAGGGCCTCGCCCATGGCGTTGGGGTCGGCGTACGGGGTGCCGCCGGGGGCGTGGTGGACGTAGTGGAACTCGCCCACGTTCGTGATGCCCGCCAGGGCCATCTCCGCGTACACCGCGCGGGCCAGCGCGAAGTAGCTGTCCGGGGTGAGGTTCTGGGCGGCCCGGTACATCAGCTCGCGCCAGGTCCAGAAGGTGCCCGAGCCGACCTGGACGGCCCCGCGCAGGGCCCGGTGGAAGGCGTGGCTGTGCGCGTTGGCCAGGCCCGGGAGGGTCAGGCCGCGCAGGATCTCCGCGCCGGGCGGAGGGGTCTGCGCACCGGTGCGCAGGGCCGCGATGCGGCCGTCGGCCGACACCTCCAGGGCCACGCCCGGCTCGACATGGGTGCCGAGCCAGGCGTGTTCCAGCCAGTACGTCTTCGCCGTGGCCGGCGCGGGCCCCGTCAGCTGCATGCGAGTCCTTCCAGTACGTCGGCGAGCGCGAGCACTCCGGCCACGCAGTCGTCCTCGGCGGCGAACTCCCGCGGGGAGTGGGAGACGCCGGTCGGGTTGCGTACGAACAGCATCGCGGTCGGGACGGCGGCGGAGAGGATGCCCGCGTCGTGTCCCGCGCCGGTGCCGAGGACGGGCACGGAGCCGCCGAGTATGCGGTTCATCTCGTCCCGCAGGGCGTGCTCGAACTCCACGACCGGGGTGAAGGACTCCCGGACGATCCCGAGGTCGATGCCGTCCTGGTCGGCGCGCTCGCGGGCGGCCTTCTCGATGGCGGTGACGACCGTGTCCAGGGTGGCCTGGTCGGCGGCGCGGGAGTCGAGCCAGCCGCGCACCAGCGAGGGGATGGCGTTGACCCCGTTGGGCTCGACGGAGATCTTTCCGAAGGTGGCGACGGCCCCGGCGAGGGCCGCCTCGGTGCGGGCGGCCAGCACGGTCGCCGCGTACGTCAGCATCGGGTCGCGGCGGTCCACGAGCCGGGTGGTGCCCGCGTGGTTGGCCTCGCCCCGGAAGTCGAACCGCCAGCGGCCGTGCGGCCAGATCGCGGAGGCGATGCCGACGCGGTCCCCGGACAGGTCCAGGGCGCGGCCCTGTTCCACATGCAGCTCGACGAAGGCGCCGATACGGGCCAGCCGTTCGGGGTCGGCCCCGATGGAATCCGGGTCGTAGCCGGCGGCTTCCATGGCCTGGGGCAGGCTGACGCCGTCGGCGTCGCGCAGCTCGTACGCCTTCTCGCGGGTCAGCTGCCCGGCGCTGAGCCGGGAGCCGACGCAGGCGAGGCCGAAGCGGGCGCCTTCCTCGTCACCGAAGTTGGTGATGGCCAGCGGCCTGCGGAACTCCACTCCCCTCCCGCGGAGTTCGTCCAGGGCCGCGAAGGAGGACACCACGCCGAGGGGGCCGTCGAAGGCCCCGCCGTCGGGTACGGAGTCCAGGTGCGAGCCGGTGACGACGGCGTCGCCCGCGAGGGGGTCGCCGAGCCAGGCCCACTGGTTGCCGTTGCGGTCGGTCTCGTACGCCAGGCCGCGGGCCTCGGCCTGCTCCTGGAACCAGGTCCGGCAGTCGGCGTCGGCCCCGGTCCAGGCGTAGCGGCGGTAGCCGCCGGTGCCGGTGTTCCGGCCGATGGGGGCGAGCTCGTCCCACATGGTGTGGAACGAGGCCGCCCCTGCGGGGTTGTCGCTCACGCGTCGTCGCCCTCGCGCATCGGGACGCGGACGCCGCGCTCGTCGGCCACGTTCTCCGCGATGTCGTAGCCGGCGTCGACGTGGCGGATGACGCCCATGCCCGGGTCGTTGGTGAGGACGCGGCGGATCTTCTCGCCCGCGAGCGGGGTGCCGTCGGCGACGGTGACCTGGCCTGCGTGGATGGAGCGGCCCATGCCGACGCCGCCGCCGTGGTGCAGGGAGACCCAGGAGGCGCCGGAGGCGACATTGACCATGGCGTTGAGCAGCGGCCAGTCCGCGATCGCGTCGGAGCCGTCGAGCATGGCCTCGGTCTCGCGGTACGGGGAGGCCACGGAGCCGCAGTCGAGGTGGTCGCGGCCGATGGCCAGCGGGGCGGCCAGCTCGCCGGAGGCGACCATGTCGTTGAAGCGCTCACCGGCCCTGTCGCGCTCGCCGTAGCCGAGCCAGCAGATGCGGGCGGGCAGGCCCTGGAAGTGGACGCGCTCGCCGGCCATCTTGATCCAGCGGTGCAGGGACTCGTTCTCCGGGAAGAGCTCCAGCATCGCCTTGTCGGTCTTCGCGATGTCGGACGCCTCGCCGGAGAGGGCCGCCCAGCGGAAGGGGCCCTTGCCCTCGCAGAACAGGGGGCGGATGTAGGCGGGGACGAAGCCGGGGAAGGCGAAGGCGCGGTCGTAGCCGGCGAGCTGGGCCTCTCCGCGGATGGAGTTGCCGTAGTCGAAGACCTCGGCGCCGGCGTCCATGAAGCCGACCATGGCCTCGACGTGGCGGGCCATGGACTCGCGGGCGCGGGTGGTGAAACCGGCCGGGTCCTTGGCCGCGGCGGCGGCCATGTCCTCGAAGTCGACGCCGACGGGCAGGTAGGCCAGCGGGTCGTGGGCGGAGGTCTGGTCCGTCACGATGTCGACCGGGGCGCCCTCGGCGAGCATCTGCGGGAGCAGTTCGGCGGCGTTGCCGAGCAGGCCGATGGAGAGCGGGCGGCGGGCGTCGCGGGCCTCGACGGCCAGCTGGAGGGCGTGGGCCAGGTTGTCGGCCTTGACGTCCAGGTAGCGGTGCTCGATGCGGCGCTCGATGGCGCGCGGGTCCACGTCGATACAGATCGCGACGCCGTCGTTCATGGTGACGGCCAGCGGCTGGGCGCCGCCCATGCCGCCGAGCCCGGCGGTGAGGGTGATGGTGCCCGCGAGGGTCCCGCCGAACTTCTTCGCGGCGACGGCGGCGAAGGTCTCGTAGGTGCCCTGGAGGATGCCCTGGGTGCCGATGTAGATCCAGGAACCGGCGGTCATCTGGCCGTACATGGTCAGGCCCAGCTGCTCCAGGCGGCGGAACTCCTCCCAGTTGGCCCAGTCGCCCACCAGGTTGGAGTTGGCGAGCAGGACGCGCGGCGCCCACTCGTGGGTCTGCATCACGCCGACGGGGCGGCCGGACTGGACGAGCATCGTCTCGTCCTGCTTGAGGGTCCGCAGGGTGCGGACCATCGCGTCGAAGGAGCGCCAGTCGCGGGCGGCCTTGCCCGTGCCGCCGTAGACGACGAGCTTGTCCGGGTGCTCCGCGACCTCCGGGTCCAGGTTGTTCTGGAGCATCCGCAGGGCGGCCTCCTGCTGCCATCCCAGGGTGCTCAGCTCGGTGCCTCGTGCGGCGCGTACGGGGCGGGGTCCTGACATGGCGTTGCCTCCTCCGATGTTGGTCAATCCATTCACATCCTCGCTCGCTGAATAGATTCAGTCAACAGCTGCGGGCACCCCCTTCGGGTGATGGGATGGCGGGCATGGGCATCCAGGACACCGCAGCACGCCGTGATCTGGCCGTACGGGCCGCCGTCGCGCAGGGGATCGTCGGCGCGGCCGATCCCGCGCCGCCCCTGGCCTGCCTGCTGGACACCGACGGGATCCGGGCCTCCGCCGCCGCCCTCACGGCCGCCTTCGCGGCGGCCGCGGCCCCCGGCACCCCCGTCCTGCACGCCTTCGCCGTCAAGGCGTGCCCACTGGTGCCCGTGCTGCGGCTGCTCGCGGCGGCCGGGCTCGGCTGCGAGGTGGCCGGGCCCGGCGAGCTGGCGCTGGCCCGGGCCGCCGGGGTCCCCGCGCACCGGATCGTGCTCGACTCCCCCGCCAAGACGCCCGCCGAGCTGCGCGAGGCCCTGGCGCTGGGCGTCGCCGTCAACGCCGACAACTTCCAGGAGCTGGACCGCCTCGACGCCCTCCTCGCCTCCGCCCCGACCGCCGCCGCCCCGACCGCCGCCGCGAACGCCCCCGCCCCGACCGCCTCCCCCCTCGGCCTGCGCATCAACCCGCAGACCGGCGCCGGCGCCATCGACGCCCTCTCCACCGCCACCTCGACCTCGAAGTTCGGGGTCGCGCTGCGCGACCCCGGGGCGCGCGAACGCGTCGTAGGAGCCTTCCTGGAGCGCCCCTGGCTCACCCGGCTGCACATCCACTCCGGCTCCCAGGGCGTGCCGCTGCGCCTGATCGCGGAGGGCGTACGGGAACTGCACGCGCTCGCCGAGGAGATCAACGCGGCGGCCGGCCGCCGCCAGGTCGACACCCTCGACATCGGCGGCGGGCTCCCGGTGAACTTCGGCTCGGACGAGGAGACCCCCACCCACGCCGACTACGTGGCCGCCCTGCACGCGGCCGTCCCCGCGCTCTTCGACGGCTCCTACGGCCTGGTCACCGAGTTCGGCCGGTCCCTGCTCGCCCGGCACGGCCTGGTCCTCGCCCGGGTGGAGTACACCAAGAGCAGCGGCTCCCGGCCCATCGCGCTCACCCACGCCGGGGTCCAGGTCGCCACCCGCACCGCCTACGCCCCGGCGGCCTGGCCGGTGCGGATCCTGCCCTACGACGCCACGGGCGCCCCGCGGACCGGCGTACCGGTGGCCCAGGACATCGCGGGCCCGGCCTGCTTCGCGGGGGACCTGCTGGCCTCGGGCCGGGAGCTGCCGCCGCTGGCCCCGGGCGACCTGGTGGGCGTCCCGGACACCGGCGCGTACTTCTTCACCGCCCACTACGGCTACAACAGCCTGCCGAGGCCCGCGGTGCACGGCTTCTCGGTGACGGAGGAGGGCGCGGTCCGGTTCACGCAGGTCCGGCCCGCGCAGAGCCTCGCGGAGATCGTCGCGGAGGCGGGCGGAGCGCTGTAGGCAGCTCCGCGGGCGCCGGGGCTACTCCACGAACAGGCCGCGGGCCGCCGCGCGCGTGTCGAAGTCCTCCAGGCGGGCCTGCGCGTCGGGCAGCGCGTCGGCCATCGACTCCAGCAGCACCCGCCCCAGCAGCATCGGCGCGCACGCCGTGTCGAAGGCCAGCCCGGTGCCGACGGGCGCCGGGATCAGCAGGTCGGAGTGGCGGGCGACGGGCGCGAAGGCGGAGTCCGCGACCGTGACCACGGTCAGCCCGGCCGCCCGCGCGTGCTCCAGGGTGTCCACGACCTCGCGCGGGTGGCGGGGCAGCGCGAAGCACAGCAGCGCGGTGGCGCCGTCGTACAGGGCGGCGTCGATGCGGTCCTCCATCATCGAGCCGCCCTCGTCGAGGAGCCGGACGTCCGGGTGCACCTTGGCCGCGAAGTACGCGAACCCGCGCGCCTGCGAGGACGCGGCGCGCAGCCCGAGCACCGGCAGCGGGCGGGAGGCGGCGAGCAGCCGGCCGGCCTCCTGGACGGGCGCGGGGTCGGCCAGCAGCTCCGCGAGCTGCCGCAGGTTCTCGATCTCGCCGAGTACGGCCTGCTGGTACTCGTTGTACGTGGTCTCCAGCACGGCGGCAGCCGCCCGCTCCACGGGGGTCACCTCGCGCAGGTGGCGGCGGAGCGCGGGGTAGCCGTCGAAGCCGAGGGCCACGGCGAAGCGGGTCACCGAGGGCTGACTCACCCCGGCGAGCTCGGCGAGCTCCACGCTCGACAGGAACGGCACCTCCGCCGCCCCGCGCACCATGCAGTGCGCGATCCGCCGCTGGGTCGGCGTCAGCCGATGCCCCTCGAACAGCGCCTGGAGCCGCCCGGCCGGGCTGTCGTTCATCCCGTCCCCCTCCGTCCCGGTGGATTATTCAGTCACGGAGCACTCTGCATGCGCTTATGCAACGGGGCAAGCCGGTGCCCGCGATGCGGATGGGTGTGCGGAGGGGCGTGCGGGCGGGCGGATAGGGGGGCCAGCACCAGTGCCGGGGGCGGCGGGCGTTCCTACCGTGGGGGCATGGACGCCCACACCCAAGAGCTGAAGAAGGAACTCGACGCCACGCTGCGGGCCCGGCGGGAGCTGGATCCGGAGTACGAGGCCGCGCTGGTGGACTCGTTCGTCGAGAAGGTCGACACGCAGGTGCGGCGGAGGCTGGCGGAGCGGAGGGTCGCGGAGGCGCGGGAGGACGGCGGCGCGGGGGAGAACTTCGGCGAGCGGTTCGGCTTCGCGGTCATCACGCTGGTGCTGGCGATTCCGCTTTCGGCGGTTGCCGCGGTGCAGACGGGGTTCAAGGGGCTGGTGGTCGCCTGGGCCGGCATCGTGGGCGTCAACCTCATCCACGCCACCCGCCTGCGGCGAGCCCGGCCCGATTCGTTGTCCTGAGCCACGCTGTGCCCGACTGCGGCACCGCTGCGGGGCTCCGCCCCGGACCCCGCGCCTCAAACTCCCCCAGCTACCGCTGGGAGGTACCCCCAGGCATGGCTGGATTTGGCGCCCCGGTCCTCCAGGGCTGGTGACCCGTCTCGTCGAAGTTTGACGAGTCTCACCGAAGTCTGACCGGGGCGGGATTGTCTCATCGAAGCTTGACCACCAGGTCCAGAGATGATGCTCCGGCCCGGTCGGCTCGGCCTGAGTGCCCTGGTCGGAGGCTAAATGGGTTGGCGGGTCTGTAGGGGGGTGTTAGGAACTCCGGGTGACAGTGTTTCAGTGTGTGGCCTGCGGTTCTGCGATCACGGGGCCGTTGACCGAGTTGACTCAGATCCCCGCCCGTCCGATGGACCAGAGCTATTTGAAGCAGGGTGGGACGCGGACGGCGTCCGCCACCGTGCCACGGGGGTGCTTCGCAGTGGAACCGGAGCCCTGGGGCGCACCGTTCGTGCCGTGCGAGGATCCGGTGGCGATCTTCCCGGGAGGTCCGTGCGTTTTCGATCCGGACGGTGACGACTTCCTGATGTCTGCAGGGCCACGGGACACGGTGGTTCTTCATCCTGAAGACGCGCCGAGCCTGGAGTCGGTCCGTGCCCCGAGCTTCGAGGATGTCGGCTGCTGCGGTCTGTCGGGCCAGGGCGGGATGAACCGCCGATGCCCGTGCGGCGCTCCGGTGGGCACGGTGATCAGCGATTGCTCGACCCCGTACGAGCTGCACCTCGACCCCGGACAGGTCCGTCAGCTCACGGTCTGATGGAGCCACGCCGGCGGTTCATTGCCACGGCCAGCAGCCGTGCCGCTGATGGACGGGCCGACCCCGGTGCGGTCAAACTCCGATGAGACCAGTCAGACTTCATTGAGACGGGTCAGCTGGGGGCTGGGTTTCGGCGCCCCCGACCGACGAGGGCAGGAAAAATCCCGCGGAGACCGCCGCACCCTCGTCTTGCGGCGAGGGGCGGGACGACGGCGGTCTCCGCGGAGGACACGGCCGGGTCAGGGCCGTCCGCGTCCGTGGCGTGCGTGCGGTCCGGGAGCCGCTCCGGAGGTGCGCGTACGCCGTCGGTGGCGTCGGCCGGGGTTCCGGTCGCCCGGTGTTCCCTGCCGACGACCACCACTGTGCCGTAGTCGTGTTAAGGCCGTGCTGCTGTCACGTGTCCGGCCCGTACCGTTTGCGCGACGGGCGGGCGCGGACCCGTAGCGGCTACTTCGGGGCCTTCGCCAGGAAGGCCAGGAGGTCCTGGCGGCTGACGACGCCCGTCGGCTTGCCCTCGACCAGGACGATGGCCGCGTCGGCCTCGCCCAGGACGGCCATCAGGTCGGAGACCGGCTCGCCGGAGCCGACCTGCGGCAGCGGGGAGCTCATGTGCTTCTCCAGCGGGTCCGTCAGGGAGGCGCGCTGCGCGAACAGGGCCGCCAGCAGCTCCTTCTCGACGACCGAGCCGATGACCTCGGCGGCCATGACGTCGGGGTGGCCCGCGCCCGGCTTGACGATCGGCATCTGGGAGACGCCGTACTCGCGCAGGACCTCGATGGCCTGGCCGACGGTCTCCTCCGGGTGCATGTGCACCAGCGAGGGGATCCCGCCGTCCTTGTCGTCGAGCACGTCACCGATGCGCGCGGACGGCCCGGCCTCCTCCAGGAAGCCGTGCCCCGCCATCCACTCGTCGCTGAAGATCTTGCTCATGTAGCCGCGGCCGCTGTCCGGCAGCAGCACGACGACCACGTCGTCCGGCCCCAGGCCCTCCGCGGCCTTGAGCGCGGCGACCACGGCCATGCCGCAGGAGCCGCCGACGAGCAGGCCCTCCTCCTTGGCCAGCCGGCGCGTCATCTGGAAGGAGTCCTTGTCGGACACCGCGATGATCTCGTCGGTGACGTTCGGGTCGTAGGCGGTCGGCCAGAAGTCCTCGCCGACGCCCTCGACCAGGTACGGACGGCCCGAGCCGCCGGAGTAGACGGAGCCCTCGGGGTCGGCGCCGATGACCTTGACCTTGCCGGCGCTGACCTCCTTGAGGTAGTTGCCGGTACCGGAAATGGTGCCGCCGGTCCCGACGCCCGCGACGAAGTGCGTGATCTTGCCCTCCGTCTGCTCCCACAGCTCCGGACCGGTGGTCTCGTAGTGCGAACGGGGGTTGTTCGGGTTGCTGTACTGGTCGGGCTTCCAGGCACCGGGGGTCTCGCGCACGAGGCGGTCCGAGACGTTGTAGTACGAGTCCGGGTGCTCGGGGTCGACGGCGGTCGGGCAGACGACGACCTCGGCACCGTAGGCCCGCAGGACGTTGATCTTGTCCAGGGAGACCTTGTCCGGGCAGACGAAGATGCACTTGTAGCCCTTTTGCTGGGCCACGATGGCGAGTCCGACACCCGTGTTGCCGCTGGTCGGCTCCACGATGGTGCCGCCGGGCTTGAGGGCTCCGCTCTGCTCGGCGGCCTCGATCATCCGTACGGCGATCCGGTCCTTCACGGATCCACCGGGATTGAAGTACTCGACCTTCGCAAGGACGGTGGCCTGCAGGCCGTCGGTCACACGGTTGAGCTTCACCAGCGGGGTGTTGCCGACGAGGCTGATCATCGAGTCGTGGAATTGCACCATGTTCTCCAAGGAGGGGACTCCACGGGTTCTCCGGGAGGTCCGGCCAGGGTATGCGGAAAGGGATTGACCGACCGCTCGTACGGGGCAGGTAGGGGTCAGTGGGACGCGAGGAGGAGGTGGCCCGAGGGATGTCCAGGGCGAGAACGGCCCGCCGGATCGCGGCGGGGGCGGCGTACGGCGGCGGCGGCATCGGCCTGGTCGGGGCCGCCGCGGTGGGCCTGGTGCTGGCGGAGATGCAGTTCGCGAAACGCACGGTGGGATCGGGCCTGCCGGACCCGCCCCGGGCGGACGGGCTGTACGGGAGCGAGTTCGGCGGGCCGGAGCTGAGCCCGGGGCCGCTGCGGCTGGGCATGCTGGGCGATTCCACGGCCGCGGGGCTGGGCGTACGGCGGGCCCGGCAGACCCCGGCGGCGCTGCTGGCCTCGGGGCTGGCGGCGGTGGCGGAGCGGCCGGTGTGGCTGCGGAACGTGGCCCTGTCGGGGGCGATGTCGGACGATCTGGACCGGCAGGTGGGCCTGCTGCTGGACGGGGACGCCCCGCCCCCCGACGTCTGCGTGATCATGATCGGCGCGAACGACGTGACGCGCCGCATGCCGCCGACGCAGTCGGTGCGGCTGCTGACGGCGGCCGTGCGGCGGCTGCGGATGGCAGGCGCCGAGGTGGTCGTGGGCACCTGCCCGGACCTGGGCACGATCGAGCCGGTCTACCAGCCGCTGCGCTGGCTGGCCCGCCGGGTCTCGCGCCAGCTCGCCGCCGCGCAGACCATAGGGGTGGTCGCGCTGGGCGCCCGTACGGTCTCGATGGGGGACCTGCTGGGCCCGGAGTTCGCCGCGAACCCGCGCGAGATGTTCGGCCCGGACTTCTACCACCCGTCGGCGGAGGGCTACGCGACCGCCGCCATGGCCGTGCTGCCGACGCTGTGCGCGGCGCTGGCGCTGTGGCCGGAGTCGGACCGGCTGGACATCTCGCGGGACGAGGACATGCTCCCGGTGGCGAAGGCGGCCTCGGCCGCGGCGGGCGAGGCCGGTACGGAGGTCACCGCGCTCCGCGGCCCCTGGGTACTGCTCAAGCACCGCCGCCGGCGGCGGGTGCCCGCGACGGACCCGGCCCGTCCGGCGGGGACACCGGAGGCACCGGTGCCGTGAGGGGGCCGTGCGATCGTTCGTTCCGGTGGCCGCGGGAACGCGGCCTCCGGGCCGCCGCGTCGCGGCCGCGAGGCTGCCGCAGCGCGGCCTCCCGGCCGCCCGATTGCGGCCGGTGTCACACGCCCCCGCCGGTGACCTGGACCGTACGGGGCGGTAACTTCGCATGCGGTCCCGCACAGAGCCGCAACACACCCTTGGAGCCCCGATGCCCGAAGCCGTCATCGTTTCCACCGCCCGCTCCCCCATCGGGCGCGCCTTCAAGGGGTCCCTCAAGGACGTCCGCCCGGACGACCTGACCGCGACGATCATCCAGGCGGCGCTGGCGAAGGTCCCCGGGCTGGACCCGCGCGACATCGACGACCTGATGCTGGGCTGCGGCCTGCCGGGCGGCGAGCAGGGCCACAACCTGGCCCGCATCGTGGCCGTGCAGATGGGCATGGACTACCTGCCGGGCGCCACCATCACCCGCTACTGCTCCTCCTCGCTCCAGACCTCCCGGATGGCGCTGCACGCCATCAAGGCGGGCGAGGGCGATGTGTTCATCTCCGCGGGCGTCGAGATGGTCTCCCGTTCGGTCAAGGGCTCCTCGGACGGCCTCCCGGACACCCACAACCCGCTCTTCGGCGACGCCGAGGCCCGCACGGCCGCCGTCGCGCAGAGCGAGGGCTCGGACTGGCACGACCCGCGCGAGGACGGCCTGGTCCCGGACGCGTACATCGCGATGGGCCAGACCGCCGAGAACCTGGCCCGCCTCAAGGGCGTGACCCGCCAGGACATGGACGAGTTCGGCGTCCGCTCGCAGAACCTGGCCGAGGAGGCCATCAAGAACGGCTTCTGGGCGCGCGAGATCACCCCGGTCACCACCCCGGACGGCACGGTCGTCTCCACGGACGACGGCCCGCGCGCGGGCGTGACCCTGGAGGGCGTGCAGGGCCTCAAGCCGGTCTTCCGTCCCGACGGCCTGGTGACGGCGGGCAACTGCTGCCCGCTGAACGACGGCGCCGCCGCGCTGGTCATCATGAGCGACACCAAGGCGCGGGAGCTGGGCCTGACCCCGCTGGCCCGGATCGTCTCCACCGGTGTCACGGGCCTCTCCCCCGAGATCATGGGCCTGGGCCCGGTCGAGGCGTCGAAGCAGGCCCTCAAGCGGGCCGGTCTGACGGTCGGCGACATCGACCTGTTCGAGATCAACGAGGCGTTCGCGGCGCAGGTCATCCCGTCCTACCGCGACCTGGGGATCCCGCTCGACAAGCTGAACGTCAACGGCGGGGCCATCGCCGTGGGTCACCCCTTCGGGATGACCGGCGCCCGCCTGACCGGCACGCTGATCAACAGCCTCCAGTTCCACGACAAGCAGTTCGGCCTGGAGACGATGTGCGTGGGCGGCGGCCAGGGCATGGCGATGGTGATCGAGCGGCTGAGCTGAGCCGGAGCGGAGGGTAGGGGTCGTGCGAGGAACGAGCGCGGCACCTGCCCGCAGCGGTGGCGAAGCTCAGCGCGACCACAAGAGCGAGCGGCTGAGCTGAGCACCGCTTTTGGTGGCGGAGGGTGAGGGCCTGGTGACCCGATCAAGAAGCGGGGCAGATGCCCCAAGGACCCGCGGCCCGTACTGACATGGGTTCTAACCCCGCCGCCGCCGACCTGTGACCGAAAATCCCCCAGGATGTGACCTACGTCCTGGGGGATCGGTGTTTACCCAGGTCAGCGGCGGACGGAGGGGTTCCGGTGTGACGAAAGCCCTGTCCATTTCGTGACGTAATGCACTGCACGCCATTCCCAGGCCGGGACACTCTGATGTAGGAAGTCGGGGGATCGAATCACCTCAGGAGTTAGTCAGTGAGCGCCATGTCTCTTGCCCTGCTGCTGACCACGGCCGCTGCCACGGCCGTGGGCGCTGCTGCTCTGCACGCCGTCCACGGTCTGCGCAAGCAGGTCGCCGCCCTGCGCAGCGAGCTGACGGCACCGGTCCACCCGCGCGGTGCGACCGTCCCGCACGCCCGCAACGCCGTGCAGTCCCCCGCCGCCGAGATACGGGCCGCCGTGGCCGAGGCCCTGGCCGAGGAGCGCGAGCGCGAGCTGGCCGAGGCGCGGGCCTTCTGGGCCGCGCAGGAGGCCCGTGACGCCGCCGACGCGCCCTCGCTGCTGGGCGGTCTGCCCGGCCTCGGCGAGGACAGCCCGGTGTTCCTGCCCCGGCAGGCCGATCTGGTGGGCCTGGAGCCCGTCCTGGGCGAGGAGGTCCTGGACGACCTCCCCGGTTACCCGGAGGACTCGGCCGAGCTGGCCGCCGCGCGCCGGCGCCACCCCTCGCACCCGGACTTCGTACCGGTGCAGGCCGCGCACCCGGGCGCGGACCACGAGCGCACCGTGAACCGCCTGGAGGAGCTCGCGGAGGCCCGTACGGCCCTCGCGGACGTCCGTCCGGGCCCGCTGGGCACGCTGGACGTGTACGTGTTCACGGACGGCACCACGCTCTGCATGACCCCCGGCCACCGGGAGACCGCGGAGCGGCTGGCCGAGGCGCTGCGCTCGGGCACGGCGCCGGTGCTGCTGGGCGGCTCGGGCATCTCCGGCGCCTACGCGCTGACCTTCTCCTGCGGGGACTCCGAGGACCCGGAGAGCAACGTCTACATCCTGGCGGACCGGGTCATCGCATCGCTCTGATCTCCGCCCGCTCCACCAGCCGCACGGCCTCGTCCAGCATCTCGGACGGGGCCTTCGCGCTGTCCGGGGCGGTGGCGTCGGGCGCCGGGGCGGTACGCAGGGCCTCCGCGAGGTCCAGCCCGGCCACGGAGACCTGGTCGCCGACGACGAACAGGCCGGCGTCGGGCATCTCCCGGGGCTCCGTACCGGGGGCCTCCAGGCCGTGCGCGCGTACGGAGAGCTCGCGGGCCAGCTCCAGCGCCGCGGCGGCGGCCCCCTGCTGGAGGCGGCTCTGCGGGGCGGCGCGCAGCCGGTCGGCGAAACGTTCCACGGCGGCGCTCAGGGGCGCGGTATCCAGCACGCGGCCGACCTTACGCGGCGCCCGGGCGCCATTGCCAACGGGCGAACTCTCCGGCACGGTGGCGTGAAGGACAGCACGGCCACACCTCCGGAGGCGCCCATGTCCGTTGAGTTCTCCGAACAGACCCACCGCAACATGATCGACAGAATCCCCCAGACCACCGGTCGTGATCTCACCGACTGGCTCCGCGCCGTCGACGACGGTCCCTCCCTCGTCCGGTTCGAGGACAAGGTCAGCTGGCTGCGCGGCGCGCACGAGCTGTCGTACGGCCAGGCCAAGGCGATCATCCACGAGTACGACCTGCGACGAGCCGCCCGCAGGTTCGGCTGACTCCCCCTCCCCCCTCGGATCCGCACCCTGACATGGGAAGGCCCCGCGAGCGGCGAGCTCACGGGGCCTTCCTTGTGCACTGCGGACAGGCGGTCATCGACCGCCGGCCCGGCTAGTCGTCGCCGGAGAGGATCTGGAAGATCCGCAGCATCTCGACGTAGATCCACACCAGGGTCATGGTGAGGGCGAAGGCCGCCAGCCACGCCTCCTCGCGGGGGGCACCGTAGGCGATGCCGTCCTCGACCTGCTTGAAGTCCAGGGCGAGGAAGCAGGCGCCGAGGATGACGCCGATGGCACCGAACAGCAGGCCGAGGCCGCCGCTGCGGAAGCCGAGGCCGTCACCGCCGCCGAAGACGGCGAACAGGGTGTTCGCCAGCATCAGCAGGATGAAGCCGAGGGCGGCGGCCATCACGAAGCCGTAGAAACGGCGGGTGACGCGGATCCAGCGCATCTTGTACGCGAAAAGCACGGCGGCGAAGACGCACATCGTGCCCATCACGGCCTGGATGACCACGCCGGCGCCGAAGTAGGTGCTGGTCGCGGCGCTGAGGACGCCGAGGAAGACACCCTCGAAGGCGGCGTAGGCCAGGATCAGGCCGGGAGACGCCTTGGCCTTGAACGACTGGATGATCGCGAAGACGAACGCGACGAGCGCGGCGCCGATGGCGATGCCGTAGGACTTGTTGATGTTGGCCGCGTCGACGGGCAGCAGCACCCACGAAAGGGTCGCCGTCACGACGAGCACGCCGAGCGTCATGGCCGTACGGCTCACGACGTCGTCGATGGTCATCGCGTTGGTGCGCGCCGGCGCCTGCGGCATACCCGTGGCCGGGTCGGTCGCATACGGGTTCGTCGCGTACGGGTTGGTCCCGGCCTGCTGGTGCTGCGCGTCAAAGCCCGCATAGGCACCGTTGTCGCGGCTGAACCCCCGTCGCGAGAAGACCGGGTTACTGCTCCTCATCTCACTCCTCCGTGGCCACCGTGCGCGGCCTTGCATCAAGAGTAATGCGCTCGCAAAAAAACCACCCTACTGCTGGAGGAGGATCTTAGGAGAAGCGACGGCAACGCGCAGCGTAAAAATCCCGGCCCGTACGGGGCCCACCCTCCTGGCTGGCCTGCGGTGTTTCCCGGGGGCCCGGGGCTATTGCAGAGCCGAGATCGCGCTCATGATCAGCGCGCGGGCGTCCGGCCCGTACACGGCCATCTGCTGCAGGGCGGCGAATGCCTTCTCGTAGAGGGCGATCTCGCTCGGCTGGGTCACGGTGACACGCGCGGAGAGGAGCTCCACGGACACGAGGGTGTCGTCGTACATGTGGAACGTCTCCAGCGGCCACTGAGCGCGGTGCGGAGTGCCCGTGGGAATGATCCCGAGGCTGACGGACGGCATCGCGCCCACGGTCATCAGGTGGCCGAGCTGAGCGGCCATCGCCTCGGTGTCGGCGAGCTGGTGACGGAGCGCGGACTCCTCGACCAGGAGGAGGTACCGGCGGCCCGGCTCGCGCAGGATGCGGTTGCGCTGCATACGGGCGGCGACGGCTTCGGCGACATCGTCGGGGATCTCCCGGAACCCGGTGATCGCAGTGAGCAGGCCGGTGGCGTACCCCTCGGTCTGTACGAAGTGCGGCAGGAGCGTCGCGGAGTAGACGCGCAACAGGCGGGTGGACCGGAACAACGGCACATAGCTGTGCTGAAGCTGCTTGAGGCCGCTCCGGGTGCGACGCCGCCACTCGGTGTACAGCGACTCCGCGTTCTGGGACTGGGCAATGATGTCGCGGGCCTGTCCGCCGGCACCGCACGCCTCGCACCACCTGCGAATGTCCTCCGGGGTCGGCGGTGTACGGGCGTTCTCGATGCGGGAGGACTTGGAGTGCGTCCAGCCGCAGCGTGTGCCCAGCTCAGTGCCGCTGAGACCCGCCTCCGCGCGCAGCTCACGCAGGCGGTGGGCCACGCTGCGGCGGGCGGCCTGCGCCGCCGATGACGGGGATACGGACATGAGCCGGGCTTCGCCTACCTGATTTCGTAGCCGTCGTGCGGTACCGCCCGTGCCCAGACCGCCTCGAAGGCGTCCGCGCACAGCTTGGCCGCGGCCGGGTCCTCACTCATCTCGCCTCCGGCGGACTGCCCGTCACCGGTGAAATGATTCCACCGGATGAGCCGTCCGTCGATGAGCCAGAAGTCATTGCCGGGCAGGGCGATGTCACTGGCCTGCCGCCGCGGAAGCCAGCGGATGTCCTCTCCGGCTGCGACGTTGGTGAACGTCCCGTCGTAGAGGAACCGGGTGTACTCGCTGACGGGTTCCGACACGATGCGGGCCCGACGCACGCTGACTCCGCGACCGACGGTGGAGGCGATGATGTCCAGCCACGGACGCCACCAGGCCGCCCGGTCGGCCGGGTTGTGGCGGTGGCCGGCACGCCAGTCCGCGAACGGGCCGGTCTCGTAGTCGACCGCGTAGGCATCGCGGGTCTCCAGGTGGACAGCCGAGTGTTCAGCAGCACCCAGGAGTTCGGGCCAGCTAGGTACGGTCAAGGGCATCGCACGCCTCCCTGATCATGTGCACCATGCGCGCGGGAATCCGCACCACCGCCTCCCCCTCCGGGATGCCCACCCCGTGCCCGGGCAGCTCGAGGGCCGCGCACTCGGCCTCCAGTTCGGCACCGGGCTTCCACCCCTGAAACACGAACTCCCGGTGTTCCTCGTCCACCCACACTGTGGGGCTTTCCCCGTCGTGGCTGCTCGGGTCGATGCCTACGAAACGTAGTGACATGGTGCCCTCCGTTGCTCGGGTTGTGCACGGATGAACACCACGGTGGCGGGCGCTGGTTGCAAGGTCAAGGGCTCGCGGTCGGACCGTCTGAATCGGGCTTCACCGTGAACATCGGTGCACATTCCTGGCGCCTGCGGAGCCCGTTTCGTCACGCTCTGATGCACCACCCGCTGACGACGGTAGGGAGCCCCCATGGCCATTCCCCACGACGCGAAAGAACATCTGCCGCACGCCCTGCTCCACAAACCGGTCCGGGATCTCGCGTCGGGCACGGAGGGGATTCTGATGGCGGTCGTGCATGAGGACGTGGGGACCGAGGGCGCGCTGTGGGTGGAGCTTGCGTATATCCGGCCGGTGCGGGGTGGGCGGGAGACCACCACCGCCGTCGCGAACATCGTGGCGGTGCAGTGATGCCCGAGGCGCCGATCACCTACCAGCAGCCCGACCGGCCTCCCCCGCAACCCTGCCTGTGCGGAGCCCTGCCGCTGCCGCTGGGCGGGCCCGAGGGCGGAGCCGTCGTCCACGCCACCGGCTGCCCGCGCGGCGGCCCGTACGGCATCACCTGACCCCGTACGCACCCCGTCGAAGGAGAACCCCTCATGGCCGTCACCGAAGCCGCCGCCCCCGCGCCCGGGTGGCGGGAGCGGGCGACGGGCGCGATCCGGGCCGCCGGGTACCGCGTCTCGCCGGATCCGTGGTGATCAGTACCGAGTACGCCGCCTCCGCGACCGACGTCACCGTCTGCGAGGCGTGCTGGCGCGAGCCCGTGCAGGCCGCCCGTACCACTCATCGCGATCGCGGCCGGGACCTCGTGTGCATCCCCTGCGCGCAGGCCGGCTGCCCCGCCCGGGTGGAGCTCTTTCCCCCGCTCGGCATCTACGGACTCAACGGGAGGAAGCTCGGTATGGGCAAGCGCGGATCACCCGGAGGACCCCGGCTGCCGCCCGGCCCCGGACCGCCGCTGCCGTCTCCGCCGCCCACGCCGGCCCCCGGCCGGCCGCCGGCGCAGGGTCCCTTCCCGCGGGTCAGGCGGGTGTGGGGGTAATGCCCGGAGCCGGACTCGAACCGGCACGGCCCGAAGGCCAGCGAGGTTTAAGCTCGCCGTGTCTGCATTCCACCATCCGGGCAGGGCGTAGCGGCCCCCGTGGAAAAAGCCGTGAACGCTGGGCCGAGCCTATCCGTAACGGCCTGGGCGCTGATCAGGCGATGGGTCGATGTTGTCTGATTTTATTGGCGCTTGAGGGTCCGTCAGGCCCCAGATTGCGCGGTCGGCCCGTTCTGGACGTCGATCACCACCTGTGCGGGAATGACGGGATTTCGATGTCCCGCGCCACCCCGTCCGCCACCCCTCCGCGCCACCCCCGCCGACGGGCCCGCCGAACGGCCCCCGCGACGCCCCCGCCCACCTCCCGGCGGACGCTCCTGTCATACCAGAGGAGGAGGAACCCCCGCCGGGGATCAGCCTCCAGTGGGCCGTTGAACAGGCACGGCGGCTGATCCCCGGCGGGGGTGCGCCCGGTGAGGATGGAAGGGTCCGCGCACCGAAGCCCGAGGAGCCCTCCCGTGACCACCATGAACTACGCCCCGCACACCGCCCAGGGCGTGGCCGCGCGCGCCAGCGACCTGTCGAAGGTGTACGGCCAGGGCGAGACCCAGGTGGTCGCGCTGGACAACGTCTCCGTCGACTTCGGCCAGGGGCAGTTCACCGCGATCATGGGCCCCTCGGGCTCCGGCAAGTCCACCCTGATGCACTGCGTCGCCGGTCTGGACACCTTCTCCGCCGGCTCCGTCCGCATCGGCGACACCGAGCTGAGCACCCTCAAGGACAAGCAGCTCACGCAGCTGCGCCGCGACAAGATCGGCTTCATCTTCCAGGCGTTCAACCTGCTGCCGACGCTGACCGCCCTGGAGAACATCACCCTCCCCATGGACATCGCGGGCCGCAAGCCCGACAAGCAGTGGCTCGACACCGTCGTGGACATGGTCGGCCTCTCCGGCCGCCTCGGCCACCGGCCGACCCAGCTCTCCGGCGGCCAGCAGCAGCGTGTGGCCGTCGCCCGCGCCCTCGCCGCCCGCCCCGAGATCATCTTCGGTGACGAGCCCACCGGAAACCTGGACTCGCGCTCCGGCGCCGAGGTCCTCGGCTTCCTGCGCAACTCCGTCCGCGAGCTCGGCCAGACCGTGGTGATGGTCACCCACGACCCCGTCGCCGCCTCCTACGCCGACCGCGTCATCTTCCTCGCCGACGGCCGGATCGTCGACGAGATGTACGCGCCCACCGCCGACGGCGTCCTGGACCGGATGAAGGACTTCGACGCCAAGGGCCGCACCAGCTGACCGCGGCCCGCACGCCCGCCGTGACCGAAGCCCTCCCTCCAGACTTCCAGCCCCAGGACTGAATCCATGTTCCGTACCGCCCTGCGCAATGTCCTCGCGCACAAGGCCCGGCTGCTGATGACGGTGCTCGCCGTCACCCTCGGCGTCGCCTTCGTCTCCGGCACCCTCGTCTTCACCGACACCCTCAAGAAGTCCCTCTCCAACCAGAGCGCGAAGGACTACGCGGGCGTCGCCGTCTCCCTCTCCTCGTACGGCCAGACCCGCACCCCCGAGGGCGAGAAGGAGGGCGAGCCCGGTATCGGCCAGCCGACCCTTGAGAAGATCAAGGCGCTGCCCGGCGTCGACTCCGTCTCCGGCCGCGTGTCCGGCTTCGCCGGCGTCGGCGACGAGAACGGCAAGCTGATAGGCGCCGGCTGGTCCAACCAGGGCTCCAACTTCACGCCCGTCAAGGACGGCAAGAACCCGCGCTACACCTTCGTCCAGGGCGCCGGCCCGGCCAAGGCCGACGAGATCGCGCTCGACAAGGCCACCGCCGACGCGGGCAAGTACAAGGCGGGCGACAAGGTCCGCGTCGCCACCAACGGCCCGGTCAAGGAGTACTCCCTCGCCGGTGTCTTCACCACCGAGGACGGCGCCGTCCAGGCCGGCGGCAGCCTGGTGCTCTTCGAGACCGCGGTCGCCCAGGAGCTCTACCTCAAGCCCGGCTACTTCCAGGACGTGTCGGTCACCGCGAAGAACGGCACCTCCGCCGACAGGCTGCTGACCGACATCAAGCCGCTGGTCGGCAAGAACGTCCAGGCCAAGACCGGCGCGGCGCTCGCCGCCGAGCAGGCCAAGGACATCGAGAAGGGCCTGAGCGAGCTCAGCACCATGCTGCTGGTCTTCGCGGGCATCTCCCTCTTCGTCGGCATCTTCCTCATCTACAACACCTTCACCATGCTGGTCACCCAGCGCACGAAGGAGCTGGCCCTGCTGCGCGCCGTCGGCGCCAACCGCGGCCAGGTCATGCGCTCGGTCCTCGTCGAGGCCCTGGTCGTCGGCTTCGTGTCCGCCGCCATCGGCCTGCTCAGCGGTATCGGCCTGGCCGTCGCGATCCGTTCCGCCATCGCCACCTTCGGGGCGAAGCTCCCGGGCGGCGGGCTCGTGATCGCCCCGGGCACCGTCGTCGCCGCGCTCGTCATCGGCGTCTTCGTCACCACCGTCGCCGCGATCCTGCCCGCCTGGCGCACCGGCCGCATCGCCCCCGTCGCCGCCATGGGCAGCGCCCACCTGCCGGCCAACGCCAAGTCCCTGCGCCTGCGCAACATCACCGGCTCGCTCGTCAGCCTGCTCGGTATCGGCCTGGTCCTCCTCGGCGTCTCCAAGGGCGGCGGCGACGGCCGCATGCTGATGGGCGGCGGCGCCTTCTTCATGCTCATCGGCCTGATCGTGCTGCTGCCGCTGCTCTCCCGGCCCGTCATCGGCGCCGTCCGCCCGCTGCTGCAGAAGCTCTTCGGGGTCCCCGGCAAGCTCGCCGCGCAGAACGCCGTCCGCAACCCGCGCCGCACCGCCGTCACCGCCGCCTCGCTCGCGATCGGCCTGACCCTCGTCACCACGCTGTCCGTCTTCGGTGTCACCGTCGGCAAGGTCGTCGACCGGATGAGCACCGAGAAGCTGAAGGCCGACTACCGGGTCTCCATGTCCGCCTCCGGCGGCCTGGACAAGTCCGTCGCGGAGACCCTGGCGACGCCTGGCATCAAGGCGGTCTCCCCGATGGCGGCCGGCTACTTCCAGGTCGACGGCGACGTCCGCGCCGCCGTCGGCGTCAACCCGGCAGCCATCGGCCAGCTGCTCAACATCGAGGTGGTCAGCGGCTCCCTGGACAGCCTGGCCAAGGGCGAGGTCGCGATCTCCGACAAGGACGTGAAGACCTCGAAGCTCGCCGTCGGCTCCACCCTCAAGGCCCGGTTCGACGACGGCCAGGAAGCCTCCCTGAAGGTCGGCGCGGTCTACAAGGACATGGGCGACCTGCTCTACGGGGACCTCATCGACAACAAGATCCTCAGCGGGCACACCGAGGAGATGTACATATCCGAGGTGTACGTCAACGTCGACGGCGGCGCCTCCAAGGCCGGCCAGCAGAAGGTCGTGGACGCCCTCGGCAAGAACCCGGCCATCAAGGTCGCCACCCAGCAGGACATGCGCAACGAGATGGGCGGCATGATCAACACGATGCTGAACATCATGTACGGCCTGCTCGGCATGGCCCTGATCATCTCGGTGCTCGGCGTCGTCAACACCCTCGCGATGTCCGTCTTCGAGCGGACCCAGGAGATCGGCATGCTGCGGGCCATCGGCCTCGACCGCAGCCGCGTCAAGAACATGATCCGCCTGGAGGCCGTGGTCATCTCGCTCTTCGGAGCCGTCCTCGGCATCGTGATCGGCGTCTTCCTCGCCTGGGCCGTCGGCACCACGCTGACCAAGGCGCTGCCCGGCTACGAGCTGATCGTCCCGTACGACCGGATCGGCATCTTCCTGCTGCTGGCCGCCGTGGTCGGCGTCCTGGCCGCCATGTGGCCGGCCCGCAGCGCCGCCCGGCTGAACATGCTCACGGCCATCAAGACCGAGTAGCGGACGGCCCGTACGGACGACGACCGGAGCCCCGGGGCGCACTGCCCCGGGGCTCCCGCCTTTGCCCGGATCAGGCCGGTGTGCCCCAGGTGCGCAGCCGCAGCGGGAGGTCCGAGGCGCCCTTCGCGGCGGGCCGTACGGCGAGGATCTGGTTGACGCCGAGCCGGTCGTGCTCGAAGCCGAGGGCCGAGGCGGCCATGTACAGCTGCCAGACCCGCGCCCGGCCCGGGGAGGTCAGGGCCACGGCCTCCTCCCAGCGGTCCTCCAGGCGGGCCACCCAGGCCCGCAGGGTCAGCGCGTAGTGCTCGCGCAGCGCCTCCACGTCCCGGACCTCCAGACCGGCCCGCTCCAGCTCGCCCACGGTGGTGCCGAGCGGTGAGAGCTCCCCGTCGGGGAAGACGTAGGCGTCGATGAACTCGTCGACGTGGTAAACCGATTCGTCGGCCTCGGGCGGCCGGGCGATCTGGTGGTTGAGGAGCCGGCCGCCGGGGCGGAGCAGGGAGTGCAGGGTGCGGGCGTACTCGCGGTAGCGGTCGGCCCCGACGTGCTCGGCCATGCCGATGGAGGAAATGGCGTCGTACGGACCGTCCTTGACGTCCCGGTAGTCCTGGATCCGGATCTCCACCAGGTCCGCCAGGCCCTCGTCCGCGATCCGCTTGCGGGCGTACAGGGCCTGCTCGCGGGAGAGGGTGACCCCGGTGACCCGGGCCCCGTACGCACGGGCCGCGTGCAGGGCCATGGAGCCCCAGCCGCAGCCGACGTCGAGGAGCCGGTCCCCCGCCGCGAGGCCGAGCTTGCGGCAGACCAGGTCGAGCTTGTCGTGCTGGGCCTGCTCCAGGGTCGCGCCGGGGCTCCAGTAGGCGCAGGAGTACACCATGGAGGGGCCGAGGACCCGTTCGTAGAAGTCGTTGCCCACGTCGTAGTGGTGGCTGATGGCCTGCCGGTCGCGGCCCCGGGTGTGCTGGCCGCCGCCGCGCGGGACGGCCTCCTCGGCGGGCGGCGGGGGCGCGGGGAGCGGGCGGGCCAGGGTGACGAGGTCCCGTATGGCGCCCCGGGTGGCCGGGTCGCGCAGCAGGGCCGCGGTCTGCGCGAGGGCCGCGGCGCGGCGCGGCAGCCGGGGCCGCCGCGGGCGGCGCGGACCGGCGGGGCGGGAAGCGGCGGGCGCGGCGGCGGACACCTCGGGCGGCGCGGCGGCCGGGGACACGCCGAGCGCGGCGGCCGGGGGCACCTCGGGCGCCGCGGCCGGGGAGCCGCCGGGCGCGGCGGCCGAGGGCTGATCCGGCACCGGGCCGGGCTCGCGGCCGCGTTCCCAGAGCAGGCCCGCCACCCGGTCCAGCAGCTCGAAGAGGTCCCCCTCCACGGTCAGCTCACCGGCCACCCAGGCCCTCGCCAGGCCCAGCTCCCCCGGCCGCCACAGCATCCGGCGCAGGGCCCGGCGGCCCCCGACGACGAGCACCGGCCCGTCCGGCGGCCCGGCCTCGCTGCCGTCCCACGCGCGGATCCGCACGGGAAGGGGGCCGCCGAGCAGGGTTTCGGCCACAGCGGCCAGCCGCGGAGCGGCGTCGGTCATGGCGCACCTCCACAAAGTTCCGACCCCTCGATCTACCCAGCCGCGGCCCCGGGTACGCCGAAGGGGCCGCCCGCACCACGGATGGCGGGCGGCCCCTTCGGGGACGTGCGGTCGGCCGCGTCAGCGGCCTGCCTGCGCGAGCAGGGTCAGGAAGCCTTGGCCTTCTCGGCCGGGGCAGCGGCGGCGGCCGGGGCCGGCGCCGGCTTGGCGGCCTCGTAGAACTCCTCGCGCGGGGTCTCCAGCGCACCGAGGGAGACGACCTCGCGCTTGAGGAACATGCCGAGGGTCCAGTCGGCGAAGACGCGGATCTTGCGGTTCCAGGTCGGCATGGCCATGCCGTGGTAGCCACGGTGCATGTACCAGGCGAGCCGGCCCTTGAGCTTGATCTTCATCTTGCCCATGACGATCATCGCCACGCCCTTGTGGAGGCCGAGGCCCGCCACCGCACCCTTGTTGGAGTGCGAGTACTCGGTCTGCGGGAAGCCCCGCATGCCCGAGATGACGTTGTCGCCGAGGACCTTGGCCTGGCGCAGCGCGTGCTGGGCGTTCGGCGGGCACCAGGCGTTCTCGACGCCGGCCTTGCGGGAGGCGACATCCGGGACCTGGGCGTTGTCGCCGGCGGTCCAGATGTAGTCGGTGCCCGTGACCTGGAGGGTCGGCTGGGCGTCGACGTGGCCGCGCGGGCCGAGCGGCAGGCCGTAGCGGGCCAGCGCCGGGTTGGGCTTGACGCCGGCGGTCCAGACGATGGTGTCGGAGTCGACCTCGAGACCGTTCTTCAGCACCACACGGCCGTCCACGCAGGAGTCCATGGAGGTGTTGAGGTAGATCTCGATGCCCCGGGACTCCAGGTGCTCCTTGCCCCAGGTGCCGAGCTTGGGCCCGACCTCGGGGAGGATCTTGTCCGCGGCGTCCACGAGGATGAAGCGCATGTCCTCGCGCTTGATCGTGGAGTAGTACTTGGCGGCGTCGCGGGCCATGTCCTCGACCTCACCGATGGTCTCCGCACCGGCGAAGCCGCCGCCGACGAAGACGAAGGTGAGGGCCTTGCGGCGGACGTCCTCGTCCGTCGTGGACTCGGCCTTGTCGAGCTGCTCGAGGACGTGGTTGCGCAGGCCGATGCCCTCCTCGACGCCCTTCATGCCGATGCCCTGCTCTGCGAGACCGGGGATCGGGAAGGTGCGGGAGACGGCGCCGAGCGCGATCACCAGGTAGTCGAAGGGCAGCTCGTACGCCTCGCCGACGAGCGGCGTGACGACGGCGACCTTGCGGTCCTGGTCGATGCTGGTGACCCGGCCGGTGAGAACCTCAGCCTTGGGCAGCACGCGTCGCAGCGGGACGACGACGTGCCGAGGCGAGATGCTGCCTGCGGCCACTTCGGGGAGGAAGGGCTGGTAGGTCATGTACGAGCGCGGGTCGACGACCGTGACGGTCGCCTCGCCGTAGCGCATCTTCTTCATGATGCGCTTGGCCGCGTACAGACCTACGTACCCACCTCCTACTACGAGGATCCTGGGACGCTCCGTGGTGCTCATGAGAACGAGTATCCAGCACCCAATGGGGTGTTGCTCGTGAGCCCCTT
This sequence comes from Streptomyces sp. NPDC047014, assembly GCF_040644195.1. NCBI lineage: Bacteria > Bacillati > Actinomycetota > Actinomycetes > Kitasatosporales > Streptomycetaceae > Streptomyces > Streptomyces sp. NPDC047014. The sequence goes on from NZ_JBEYVX010000023.1 coordinate 31,275, forward strand.
CACAAGGAGTCGGAGGGCCTCTGCTACACTCCGCCGCCCACGTGACGGAGGTCATGTCGCGCGACGGGAACCAGAGTGCGGCGGGAGTCGTTGTGCACCCGTCCTGAACTGGCCTCCAAGGCCGGAACCGGAGTAGACCACCGGCTTCCCGGCTCCCCGCGGAGGCCCCTCACCGAACCCCGCGCATCGCACGGACGTCCGCTCCGGAAGACCTCCGGGACCCCCGGAAGGGGCCGAAGCGCCCTCTCGGTGGACCATCAGGCACTTTTTCCTTGTGAAGAACTTCACGAACCTGATCCGCGCCACGGGACCTAAAGCCCCGATAAAGCCCTCCCGAGGGTCCTGAAACCCCGCAGCACCCCCCGGTTCGTCCGTCCCGGAGGGCGCTGCACGAGGGATCCACGGGTCAGACCCCGCGATGACCTTTCATCCCCTGGAGCGCGGCACCTTCCGGTGTACACGCAGGCGCGTACACCGCCCTCATGAGTGAGAACGCTGTGACCGTGCGCGAAGCCCGGGCCCATCTCGCCGACCACATCAACCGGGCCGAGCAGGGCGCCCCGACCGTCATCACACGGAACGGCGCCCCGGTGGCGGCCCTGGTTCCCATCGCGGACTACAACGCCCTGGAAGAGGCGGCCGACGAACTGCTCGCGCGCGGGGCAGAAGCCGTGCTGGCCGAGGGCGGGCCGACCGTGACCATGGCCGAGTTGCTGGCCGACCTGTTCAGCGAGCGGGGTGACGGAGCAGCGTGACGTGCGCGTTCCGGTTCACCACGGCCGCGCAACGCCGACTCCGGGCGATCGACCGGCCGGCCGCCATGCGCATCCTCGCCGCCCTGACCGCCCTGGGGGACGATCCGTACCGCGAGGACGCCGACGTCAAGAAGCTCACCGGACCGTCCGGCCTCTACCGGCTCCGGGTCGGCGCCCACCGGATCGCCTACCAGGTGCTGGACGGCGAACTCGTCATCCTCGTCGTGAAGGCCGCCGACCGGCGCGACGTCCACCGCGACATCTGAGCCGAGACGGAAGGTGCTCCGGGCGGCCGGAGCACCTTCGTCCGGCGAGGGAACGGCTCAGACCCGCCCCTTGCCGGCCTCGACCTCTTCCGCGGTCTTGATCGCGATGCCGTCCAGGATGTCGTGCTCCGAGACCACGACCTCCCGGGCGCCCGTGCGTTCCATGATCGACAGGAGGACCAGGGCGCCCGCGCCGATCACGTCCACGCGGCCCGGGTGCATCACCGGGATCGCCGCGCGTTCCGCGTGCGTGGAGGTCAGCATGCGGTCGGTGAGGGCGCGGACCTGGTCGTACGGGATGCGCGCGTGGTGGATCTCCGAGGAGCGGTACTCGGGCAGGCCGAGGGCGATCCCCGCGAGGGTGGTCACCGAGCCCGCCAGGCCGACCAGGGTGCGGGCCTCGGCCAGCGGGACCGTCTCGGCGGCCAGGTCCAGGGCCGCCTCGATGTCGGCGCGGACGGCCGCGATCTGCCGCTCGGACGGCGGGTCGGAGACCTCGCCGTCCACCACGAAGTGGCGCTCCGTCATCCGCACGCAGCCCACGTCCACGGAGCGGGCCGCGCGCACACGGTCCTCGCCGACCACGAACTCGGTGGAGCCGCCGCCGATGTCCACCACCAGGAACGGCCGCTCCAGGTGCTCGTGCGCGGTCAGCTCCCTGGTGGCGCCCGTGAAGGAGAACTCGGCCTCCTGGTCCCCGGAGATCACCTCGGGCTCGACGCCCAGGATCTCCACGACGCCCCGGACGAAGTCCTCGCGGTTCTCGGCGTCGCGGGAGGCGGAGGTGGCCACGAAGCGCACCCGCTCCGCGCCGAAGCCCTCGATGATCCCCGCGTACTCCCGGCAGGCCGCGAAGGTGCGCTCCAGCGCCTCCGGGGCCAGCCGGCCGGTGCGGTCCACGCCCTGGCCCAGCCGGACGACGGTCATCCGCCGGTCCAGCTCCGTCAGCTCGCCGGAGGCCGGGTCGCAGTCCGCCACGAGCAGCCGGATGGAGTTCGTACCGCAGTCGATGGCCGCGACCCGGGTCACCGGGCGGCCTCCTCGTCCTTCTTCTCCCCGCACGGCGTGACGCAGGCGCCCTTGGCCCACCACTCGGGCAGCATCTCCAGCGCCTCGTCACCGAACGGGTTCACACCCGGCCCGGCGGCCAGCGAGTGGCCGACGAGCACGTGCAGGCACTTGACCCGGTCCGGCATGCCGCCGGCGCTCGGGAAGCCCTGGAGCACCTCGATGGCGTCGCGGCGCCGGATGTAGTCCTCGTGCGCGGCCTGGTAGGCGGCGGCGAGCTCCGGGTCCTCGGCGAGCCGCGCCTGCATTTCCTTCATCACGCCGTTGGCCTCCAGCGTGCCGATCGCGGAGGCCGCGCGCGGGCACGTCAGGTAGTACAGCGTCGGGAAGGGGGTGCCGTCGGGCAGCCGGGGGGCGGTCTCCACCACGTCGGGCTGGCCGCAGGGGCAGCGGTGCGCGATGGCGCGCAGCCCGCGCGGCGGGCGGCCGAGCTGCTGCTCGAACGCCTCGATGTCCGCGTCGGTCGGCTCGGTCCGGTCGGTCTGGGGCGGGGGAGTCTGCATGCCTGGAGGAAGTCTCTTCGTTCTCGTGGATGGGTGCTGCGGTCTGGCGAAATCGCTGTGAAGCGGTACGGGTTCAGTCGCCGGGGCGGTCCGCCTTGTCGACGCCGTCCCAGACGTTCGAGTACCAGGGCCGGTCCGAGCCCGCGTGCCCGGTCCTGCGCGGCTGCGGCTGGGAGCCGGGGTCGCTCATGATGTAACCGGTCTCCCCCGGGCGCAGGAAGTGCAGGTGCCTGCGTGCCTGCTGCTCCGCGTAGGCGTCGTCCTGCCAGCGGGCCTTCTCGTCGCGCAGCCGCTCCAGGCGCTCGCGCGCCGAGGCGGCGGACCGCTGCTGCTCGGCGATCTCCGAGCGCTGGGAGACGTACTGGCGCATGGGGTACGCGAGCGCGACGACCAGCGTGCACAGGACGAGCACCAGGAGGGCGGCGCGGCCGGTGAGCCGGCTGCGGCGGACCTGGCGGCGCGACTGCGAGCGGTAGACGTGGGCGGCGGTCCGCTCACCCAGCTGCTTGAGCCGCGTGGCTGTGGAGAAGGTGGAGAACCGATCCCGGTTCCCGGCCATTGGTCCGCCTCCCCTTGGTACGCCCTACGCACTACGTCCCCGCACACGGTACGGGACCGAGTGCGGGGACGTCCGAAAGGCCAGCCCCTCAGGGGGGTGATTAGCCCTTGAAGCGCGGGAAGGCGCTGCGGCCCGCGTACACGGCGGCGTCGTCGAGGATCTCCTCGATGCGCAGCAGCTGGTTGTACTTGGCGACGCGGTCCGAGCGGGCCGGGGCGCCGGTCTTGATCTGACCGCAGTTCACGGCGACGGCGAGGTCGGCGATGGTGACGTCCTCGGTCTCGCCGGAGCGGTGGGACATCATGCACTTGAAGCCGTTGCGCTGGGCCATCTCGACGGCGTCCAGGGTCTCGGTCAGGGAACCGATCTGGTTGACCTTCACGAGCAGGGCGTTCGCGGAGCCCTCCTCGATGCCGCGGGCGAGGCGCTCGGGGTTGGTGACGAAGAGGTCGTCGCCGACGATCTGGACCTTGGCGCCCAGCTTGTCGGTGATGATCTTCCAGCCGGCCCAGTCGTCCTCGAACAGCGGGTCCTCGATGGAGACGAGCGGGTACGCGGAGACGAGCTCCTCGTAGTACTCGGTCATCTCGGCGGCCGAGCGGGACTGGCCCTCGAACTCGTACTTGCCGTCCTTGTAGAACTCGGACGCGGCGACGTCGAGCGCGAGCGCGATGTCCTTGCCCGGGGTGTAGCCGGCCTGCTTGATGGCCTCGACGATGAGGTCGAGCGCGGCGCGGTTGGACTCCAGGTTGGGGGCGAAGCCGCCCTCGTCGCCCAGGCCGGTGGACAGGCCCTTGGTGTGCAGGACCTTCTTGAGGGTGTGGTAGACCTCGGCACCCCAGCGCAGGGCCTCGGAGAAGGACTCCGCACCGATCGGGGCGATCATGAACTCCTGGATGTCCACGTTGGAGTCGGCGTGCGACCCACCGTTGAGGATGTTCATCATCGGAACGGGCAGCAGGTGCGCGTTCGGGCCGCCGAGGTAGCGGAAGAGCGGCAGGTCGCTCGCCTCGGACGCGGCGTGGGCGACGGCGAGGGAGACGCCGAGGATGGCGTTGGCGCCGAGCGAGCCCTTGTTGTCGGTGGCGTCCAGGTCGAACATGGCCTGGTCGATCAGCCGCTGCTCGGTGGCGTCGTAGCCGACGAGCTCCGGGCCGATCTGCTCGATGACGGCGAGGACGGCCTTCTCGACACCCTTGCCCATGTAGCGGTTGGGGTCACCGTCGCGGAGCTCGATGGCCTCGAAGGCACCGGTGGAGGCGCCGGACGGAACGGCAGCACGGCCGGTGCTGCCGTCGTCGAGGCCCACCTCGACCTCGACCGTGGGGTTGCCTCGGGAGTCCAGGATTTCCCGGGCTACGACGACGTCGATGGACGGCACGAGCATCTCCTTCTGGGATGTGACGCTGGGTGTGCGGTGGCGTGTCAGGCCGTGGGATGGCCTTGCCGCCTAGAGCCTAACCGGCTTCCGGGGTTCGGCCGGCCGACCGCCCGTCCCCTGGGACGAAAAAGGGGCTGAATACCCCTCTTCCGGGACATAGGGGCACGCTCCGGAGGGGGCGCGGGAGGCGTACGGGGGCGCACACACCACCGCCCGGCGCGTGGGGGGCGGCGCGCCGGGCGGTGGGAATGCTGTGCGTTGCGTACGCGTGCGCGGCTACGGCCGCGCGGTTCAGCTGAGCTTGAGCTTCTGGCCCGGGAAGATCAGGTCGGCGTCCGAGACGATGTCCTTGTTCAGCTCGAACAGCTTCTCCCAGCCACCCTTGACGCCGTTGGCGTCGGCGATGGTGCCCAGGGTGTCGCCGGCCTTGACCTCGTAGGAGCCGTTGCCGGTCTTCGGCGCGGGGGCCTCGGTGCGCTCGGAGCGGGTGACCGGGGCCTCGGCCCGCTTGGTCTCCTTCTTCGGCGCAGCCTTGGTCTCGGCCTTCTTGGTCTCGGTCTTCTTCGGGGTGCTCTTCGGCTTGCTGGAGGCCGGGGCCTCGGTGGAGCCGCCACCCGTGAAGGAGGAGTTCGACAGGCCCTTGCCGCAGCTCGGCCAGGCACCCTTGCCCTGGACCTTGAGGACCTTCTCGGCGACAGCTATCTGCTGCGCCTTGGACGCCTGGTTGGCCTGCGCGGCGTAGGACTTGCCGCCGAAGGAGGCCCACGTGGAGGACGAGAACTGCAGTCCGCCGTAGTAGCCGTTACCGGTGTTGATGGACCAGTTGCCGCCGGACTCGCACTGGGCGACCTTGTCCCACTCGGAGCCGGTGGCGGCGCTGGCGGTACCCGCGGCCATCAGGGGGGCGGCGACAGCGACACCGGCGACGCCGGCGAGCGTGACGATGCGGACGGCCTTGGAGCCGCGACGGTGCTTGCCCTTGCCGGAAAGCAGCATGGAGTTTCTCCTCACCGACGCCTACGAGGTGAGCTGTCGGGTTCGGGTGTGAGTGCCCGGCGGTGCGACCTAGCGCACCACTTAACCCCTAGCCGGTACCTGACCGTCTCTCAACGACCTTTCCCGGCGCCTACCTTGGTTCCCCCGCTCCTGCCTTCGGCGCTTGACGCGACGACTGTTCCCCCCGTCCGCCGGCAGGACTCGGCGATGCGGTCGAAGGTGCTCGCGGTGGCGAGCGATTCAGAAGGTAGACATAGCTCTCCCCGATGTTCAACGAGGAACATCGGGGAGAAAGGGCCCCTACTTGCGCTCCCCGGAGGGATGTTTGCGCAGGTGGGGACGGGGTTTGCGCAAGCCCTGGGGCGGGACACGCCAGTTGACCGGAAGAGACGCATGTCTCACTTGCAGGAAACGGACAATCAGCTCTTTCCGGATGCCCGAAGTGCCCTTGTTACGTGGTTAGATCCAGATTCTGTCCGGGCTTGATCAGGTCGGCGTCCCCGCCGATGACCTGCTCGTTGGCCTCGTAGAGACCGCTCCAGCCGCCCTTCACTCCCTTGGCAGAAGCGATGGTGGCCAGGCTGTCGCCCGCCTTCACGGTGTACGTGGGATCCGACGCGGCATCAGAGGGGCTGACGGCGGGGGTGACGGGGGTGCCCTCCTCGACGGCGGGCGCGCCGCGGTGCTTGCCGCTGCCCTCGCCGACGGTGGCGTCCGGGGTGGCCGGGGCGCTCGGGTCCACGGGGAGGGCCGGGGCGCTCGGGTCGGCCGGGGACGGGCTCGGCGTGCCGGGCGGGGTGGTGGGCGTCGTGGGCGCCGTCGGGTCCACCGGAAGGGTCGGGGTGGCCGGGTCGGTGGGCGTGACCGGCGGGGTGCTCGGGTCGACCGGGGCGACGGGGGCCGTCGGGTCCACCGGCGGCGTCGTGGGCGCGTCCGGGACCGGCATGACGGGCAGTCCGACGGACGGGGCGTCGGGGATGAGGAAGGGGGTGCCGGACGGGCTCGGGGTCGGCGTCCCGAAGTCGGTGGACCGCTCGCCGCCCCCGGTGGTGGGCACGGACTGGTCGGGGCGGGAAGGCGTCGGGGCCACCGCGCCGGAGCCGCCGGGCAGTCCCGGGTCCACCTCGGCGGCGGGACCCTGCTGGGTGAGGCCGGCCGAGGCGGCGCACATGGGCCACGCCTGCGGCCCCTGCGCGGCCAGGACGCGCTCGGCGACGGCGATCTGCTGGGACCTGCTCGCCAGGTCGGGGCGCTCGGCGAACTCCAGTCCGCCGGCGTTCTGCCACTGCTCCTGGGAGAACTGCAGTCCGCCGTAGGCGCCGCTGCCGTAGTTGGCGCTCCACGCGCCGCCGCTCTCGCATTCGGCGACCCGGTCCCATGTGGCCGTGTCGGCAGCGGTGGCGCTGGTGGCGGCTAGCAGCGGCAGGGCCAGCGCGGAGCCAGTGACTCCGGCTGTGACTACCAGCGCGGGGACCTGGCGGGGGCGTCTGTGGCGGCCGTTCCCGGAACGCATGTGGTGCACCTTTCGCATAACAGCGGGGTAACGGCAGAACCTAGCGGCCTTTGAACGATTGTCACAAGTTCCGCCGGAAACTGACCCGCAATCAGAGGTTTGAAGGGGTGAACCGCACGGGAAGGGTGCGCAGGCCACGCATGATCAACCCCCCGCGCCAGCGCAGGTCTTGGGACGGAACGGCCAGCTCCAGATCGGGCAGCCGGGTCAGCAGCGTGCGCAGCGCGGTCTGCCCTTCGAGCCGTGCGAGGGGTGCGCCGAGGCAGTAGTGGATGCCGTGTCCGTAACCGAGATGCTGGTTGTCGGTACGGGAGAGGTCGAGGGTGTCGGGCTCGGCGAAGCGGGCCGGATCGCGGTCGGCGGCGGCGAGGACGACGAGCACCGGGTCCCCGGTCGCGACCGGCTGCCCGCCGAGGGTCAGCGGCTCGGTGGCGAACCGCCAGGTGGCCAGCTCCACGGGCCCGTCGTAGCGCAGCAGCTCCTCCACGGCGGTGGCCAGCAGTCCGCTCTCCCCCGCGGCCAGGGAGTCCTGGAGGCGGGTGCGCTCGCCGGGGTTCATGAAGAGGGAGTGCAGACCGTTGCCGATGAGGTTCACGGTGGTCTCGAAGCCGGCGAACAGCAGGATGAACGCCATGGCGGTGGCCTCACCCTCCGTCAGGTGGTCCCCGTGGTCACTCGCCCGGATCAGATCGGAAATGAGGTCATCGCCCAGATCGTCCCGTTTGCGGTGGATGAGTTCCCCGAGATAGGTCCGCATCTGCTTCACCGAGCGGGCCACTCCGCCCCGCGGACCGCCGCCGTGCCGGATCATCATCCCGGCCCAGTCGCGGAAGTCGTCCTGGTCCTCGCGCGGTACGCCCAGCATCTCGCAGATGGCGTAGATGGGCAGCGGGAAGGCGAACTCGTGGATGAGGTCCGCCTCCCCCTTCTCCGCGAACCCGTCGATCAGATGGTCGGTGAGCGCCTGCACCCGAGGGGTGAACTCCGCCACGCGCCGCGGGGTGAACGCCTTCGACACCAGCCGTCGCAGCCGGGTGTGGTCCGGCGGGTCGATGTTGAGCAGATGCGTCATCAGCTCCGCCTTGCGCTCCCCCGGGATCCCGGTCTTGCCCTTGGCGTGCGCGGGCTCGGCGTGGTGCGCCGGGTTCTTGCTCAGCCGCTGGTCGGCGAGGGCCTGGCGGGCGTCGGCGTACCGGGTGACCAGCCAGGCGTCGACCCCGCTGGGGAGCTTGGTGCGGTGCACCGGGGAGTGCTCGCGCAGCCAGGCGTAGGCCGGGTACGGGTCGGTCGCGAACTCCCAGGTGAAGAGTTCGGGTCCCGCCTCGGCGGGGGGAGCGGGCGGCTGATCGTGCATGCCCCCGACAGTAGCCGCACCACCGGGCAGCCATCCCCTATGCCCCATTGGTCGCGGCTGTCCATGGATCGTCCTTCTCTTGACCTGGCGTTCCCGGGCGTTCCTACTGTCGCTTCTGTGGATGTGAGGATCTTGAAGAGCAGTTTCGCGGTGGTGGAGAGACGGGCCGAGCACGCGGTCAAGTTCTTCTACTCCCACCTCTTCTGGCACAACCCCGCCCTCCGCGACCTCTTCCCGCCCGCCGCCGAGGACATGGAGTGCCAGCGCGACCGGCTCTTCGCCGCCCTCACCCATGTGGTCGCCCACCTCGACGACGAGAGACTGCGCCCCTATCTGCGCGACCTCGGCCGCGACCACCGCAAGTACCGCGTGGGCCCCGAGCACTACGCCGTCGTCGGCTCCAGCCTGCTCGCCGCGCTCGCCGAGACCTCCGGCGCCGCCTGGACCCCGCGCGTGGAGAAGGCGTGGGCCGAGGCGTACCAGGTGGTCGCCGACGCGATGCTCGCCGGCGCCCTGGCGAGCCAGGACCCGCCGTGGTGGGAGGCCGAGGTCGTGCGCACCCTCCGCTACGGCGAGGACATCGCCGTCCTGACCCTGCGCCCTCACCTGCCCTTCCCCTATGTACCCGGGCAGTACACGAGCGTGTGCAGCGAGCGCGTCCCGCGCGTCTGGCGTACGTACTCCCTGGGCAACGCGCCCCGCCCGGACGGCACGGTCGACCTGCACGTCAGCCGGATCGAGGGGGGCCGGCTCTCCACCGCGCTGGTGCGCGAGACCCTGCCGGGCGAGGTGCTGCGGTTGGGCGCGGCCGCCGGGCGGCTGGCCTTCCGGCGCGAGGACCGCCCGGCGAGCCTGATCGCCGCCGGCACCGGCTGGGCTCCGGTCCGGGCCCTGCTGGAGGAGCTGGCGGAGCATCCTCCCGATCAGGACGTACGGCTCTTCGTGGTGGCCCGGGACGGCGCGTACCTCTACGACCGCCCGCTCATCGACACGTACGCGGCCTCCTGCCGCTGGCTGGCCGTCACCTATCTCACGCCCGCCCCCGGGCAGCACCGCAACCAGGCCACCGACCGGCTCGCCACCGCGCTCTCGCACCGCGGCCGCTGGGCCGACCAGGACGTCTACCTCAGCGGGCCGCCGCAGTTCATGGACGAGACCGCGGAGGTCCTCGCCGGGCTGGGGGTGCGCCCCGACCGCCTCTTCCACGACCGCGTCCCGCTCCCGGGCACGGGCAGCGGCCGCGGCGGGCGCCCGCTGGGCTTCCGCGAATGGTTCCTGCACCGGCCCGCCCCGCACTGGCACGACCCGGAGGCGCGCGCCCCGCGGGAGTAGCCCCGCGCCCGCCTCCGGGCCCGCTCCTGCTCCCGCCTCCGCGCCCGCTCCCGACGGCCGGGGATCAGCCGGCCAGGCCCTCCGCCGCGCGGATCGCGTCCCGGTAGGCGCGGGCCGCCGCGCGCAGGGCCGTCTCCGGGTCGACGCCCTCGGCCTCGGCGCGCGCGGCCAGTTCCAGCAGCTCGTAGCCGATGCCCTCGCCCCGGGGCAGTTCGACGGCCACCCCGCCCGCGCGGGCCCGGCCCGCGAGCTTGGCCGCGAGGGCCAGGCCGGGCTGGCCCACCGGGACCCCGTCGGTGACGGACTCGCGCCGCTTCTCCACCGCCTTGGTGCGCTGCCAGTGGGCGTGGACCTCCTCGGGGGTCTCGGCCACGGCGTCGCCGAAGACGTGCGGGTGGCGGTGGATCAGCTTGGTGACGAGGGCCCCGGCCACGTCGTCGATGGAAAAGGCCCCGACCGTCTCCCGCCCGTCGGCCGCGTCCTCGTCCTCCTCCGCCTCCGCCTCGCTCCCGTCGCCGCCCTCCTCCGCGATCCGCGCGTGGAAGACCACCTGGAGCAGGACGTCGCCCAGCTCCTCGCGCAGCTCCTCCCGGTCCCCCGCCTCGATGGCCTCGACCAGCTCGTACGCCTCCTCGATGGCGTACTTGGCCAGGCCCCGGTGGGTCTGCCGGGAGGTCCACGGGCACTCGCGCCGGACCCGGTCCATCACCTGGACCAGGTCGAGCAGCCGCGCGCCCGGCAGGTCGTAGGAGCCGGGGAGCAGTTCCAGGGCGGGCATCGCGACCCGGCCGGAGCCGGCCAGCCGGGCCAGCCCGTCGGTCAGCCGCTGGTCGCCCTCCCCGCCGGGCAGCACCACGACGGTACGGCCGCCCGCGCAGGCGTCGACCAGCGCGGGCGCGTCCGGCGCCGCCCGCTCGACCTCGATCCCGGCCTCCCGCAGGTACGGGAGCTGCGGGTGGCCGGGGTCGGCGCACAGGACGCGGTCCGCCGCGCGCAGGGTCTGCCAGGCCGGCCAGGACAGCACGCCGGGGGCCACCCGGTGGCTGGTGGTCAGCAGGACGATCCGGCCGGTGGACCCGGCGGCGGCGGTGGACTCGGCGGCGGGGGCGGCGGCGGTGGGCGGCGGGTACTCGGTCACCCTCCGAACCTACCCCCGCCCGGGAGGGTCAGGCCCCGACGGGTGCCTGCTCGGGCCGGGTCCGCTGGGTGATCCACGGGGTGTCCATGGCGCCGAGGCCGATGCGCTCGCCGTCCCAGGCCCCGTAGCGCGGGTTGACCTCGATGTGCAGGGTCTTCGCCGCCTTGGAGAGCGGGCCGTAGACCTTGTCCTCCCCGTAGCGCTCGTTCAGCTTGCCGAGCAGCAGCGAGAAGCGCAGGTCCTCGTCGATCTGCCCGGGGGCCAGCGGGTCCCGGTTGAGCAGGGCCAGCTTCTCCAGCTCCCCGCCGGTGCGGGTGACGCGGTCCGCGCGGGCGTCCTCGATCTCCTTGGTGGTGACCGACAGGCCCGCGTCGTCCGCGGCCTGCTCCAGCACCCGCAGCTGGATCATCCGGCCGAGCTTGGTGCGCTCCAGCTGCGGGGTGTTGGCGATGAGGGTCGCGGCCTGCCCGGAGCGGTTCTGGGCGGCGCGGACGTCGTTCACCTGGGCCTGGACCGCGGAGGTGGTGATCCGTTCCCCGCCGACGACGGCCGCGGTGCCGGGGCGGACCTCGCCCGAGCAGGCGGCCAGCAGGGGGGCCGCCAGCAGCAGGGCGGCGGAGACGGAGAGCGCAGTGCGACGGTGCAAAGGAGCCTCCAGGGCCGGGAGATTGTGCGTGAATGCACAAGGGCCGTGCGGTGATCGATGGTATGCAGTAAGGGTGGCCCGGGCCACCGCTTCGACCAACGATTCGCGGGGCCCCGGGGCACGTGTCTGTTCGTGTCGGCGCCACCCCGCGGCCACCCCCGCTTCCGCCGGTGCTGCCAGGGTCGGCCCACCATGTCGACACCGCACCGCTCGCCGCGCCGCCGCAGTCTGCTCGGCTCGGCGCTCGCCGCCCTGCTCACGGCGGTGGCCGTGGGCGCCGGGGACGCCGCCGCCCGCGTGTTCCCGTACGGACCGCGCCACCGCAGCGTCAACGACCTCGGCAATCAGTTCGTCCCCTTCCACGCGCACCTGTGGGACCTGCTGCACGGCCGGGCGCGCGGCGGGCTCCTCCTCAACTGGCAGTCCGGCTACGGCACCGGCTTCCTGCCCGACCTCGGCACCTACCTCGGCAGCCCGCTGTCCGCGCTCGTCGCCCTCTTCCCGCGCGCCGACATCGACCTCGCCGTCTACGCGGTCACCGTGCTCAAGACGGCGCTCGCCGCCGCCGCGATGGCCTGGCTGCTGCGGACGCACCACCGCGGCCCGTGGTGGGCGGCCGGGCTGCTCGGGGCCTCGTACGGGCTGTGCGGCTGGTCGGTGATCGAGGCCGCCTACAACCCGATGTGGCTGGACGGGCTGATCGCCTTCCCGCTGCTGTGCCTGACCGGCGAATGGGCCCTGCGCTCCCGCCGCCCCGTCCCGGCGGCGCTGGTGACGGCCCTGTGCTGGACCGCGAACTTCTACACCGCCTACATGGCCACCCTCGGCGCCGCCCTGGTGCTGCTGGTACGGGTGGTGCTCACCCGGGAGGGCGCGCGCCAGCGGCTGGCCGCCGTCGGCCGGGCCGCCGTGCCCACCGCGCTCGGGATCGCGCTGGCCGCGCCCGTGCTGCTGCCGCTGTTCCTGAGCACGGGGCGGGCCTACCCGGGCTGGTCCAAGGAGTTCCGGCCCGTGCCGTGGGCCGACCTCTTCGCCCGGCTGCTGCCGGGGACGTACTCCTTCTCCTCCCCCGCCCTCTTCGTGGGCACCGGCACCCTCCTGCTCGTGGCCGCGCTCCCCTTCCACCGGGCGGTGCCGGCCCGCGCCCGGCTCTGCTGGACAGGGCTCGCGGCGGCCGTGGCGCTCTCCCTCCAGTGGGCGCCGACGCATCTGGCCTGGCACCTCTTCGCCACCCCGAACGGGAGCCCGTACCGGCAGACCTTCGTCCTCGCCGGGATCCTCGTCGTCGCCGCCTGGAGCGCGCTGGCCGCGGGCCCGCCGCGGCCCCGGGCGCTGGCCGCCGGGGCCGGGCTGCTGGCCGCCGCCGCGCTCGGGGCGTACGGCAGCACGCTGGTGACGGGCTGGGCGTACGCGCTCTTCGCCGCCGGGCTGGCCCTGTCCGCGGCGGCCTGGTGGGCGCTGCGCCGGCGGGGGCCGGTGCTCCCGGCGGCCGGGCTGCTGCTGGTGGTGCTGCTGGCGCAGGCGGCGGCCACCACCGCCTTCGGGCACAAGGGCAAGCTGGGCGGGCTCGACGACTACCCGTCCTGGGGGCCCGCCCACACCGCGCGGGCCACGGCCCTGGCGGCGGCCGAGGGCTGGCCGGCGTACCGCACGGACCCGGGGCGGCCCGCGCTGTCCGGGAACGACCCGCTGCTGCTGGGTGGTGAGGGCGGCTCCTACTACAGCAGCCACACCCCCGAGGTGCTCACGCGGACCATGGCCGCGCTCGGCGCCGGCTGGACCTCGCGCGGCCGCAGCGTGCAGAGCCTGGACAATCCGGTCACCGACGCCGTGTTCGCCGTCGGCGCCCGCCTCACGCCCGACGGCACGGTCCGCCGGGCGGTGGTCCCGCCGCTGGTGACGGTCCGCCCGCCCGGACCGCCCCCCGCCTACGGGGACTCGCCCTTCGCCAACCAGGAACTGCTGCTGGGCTCCCGGGTGTACGAGGATCCGGCTGCGCCCGGGGTCTGCCGCGCGGGCACCGAGGCGTTCCTGTGGGCCCCGGAGTACAACGCCACGGCCCGGCTCGCGGACGGCCCGGCCTTCCGGCTGGGCGGCAACGCCCCGCGCAACCGGGCCGCCCTCCAGCCGATGGGCCTCTCCCGGGGGCCCTCCTCGGCGCTGCTCTTCGACGCGGCCCCGCCGCCCCGGTGGGCCCTGTCCTGCCTGGACCGCTCCCGGCTGGACGCGGCCGTCGCCGCCCTGCGGGCCGGCGGGGCCACCTCGGTGCGGGTGGGCGCCTCCGGGGTACGGGCCACCCTCCCGCCGGACGCGCGGGGCACGGCCGTGCTCGCGGTGCCCGCCACCGCCGGGTGGAGCTGCGAGGGCCGTCCGGCCGCCGCCCACCTGGGGCTGGTCGCGGTGCCCCTGCGCCCCGGCCGTACGGAGATCGCCTGCTCCTACCGGCCGCCGGGGCTGGTGCCGGGCCTGGCGGTCGCGGGCGCGGCCCTGCTCCTGCTGCCCCTCGCGGTACGGCTGTCGGGGCGCGGCCGGAGGCGCCGCCGGGCGGACGGACCGTCGGCGCGACCGCCGGCGGAGGCGGAGAAGGCCGGGGTCCTGGCTTAGGAAGAGACGGCCTAGGGCCCCCTCAGCGCACCTGGCCCAGCCATTGCAGCGTGCGGCGTATCTCCGCCGGGAAGGGGTGCGCCGGGCCGTGCAGCCGCTCGGCGTCGAACAGCAGCCGGGCCAGGTGGTCGTGGGCCGCCGGGCGGTCGCCGAGGGAGAGCAGCAGATGCGCGATCCGGCGGCGGATCTCCAGCGGCAGGGCCTGGTCCGGATTGGCGTAGCGGTTCTCGAAGTACGGCAGCAGCGAACGGTATTCGGCGAGCGCGGCGGCGGGCTCGCCCAGCTGCTCCAGGCACTGCGCGGCGTCGTAGCGGAAGCGCAGCGCCTGCGCGTCGCCCGGCGGGAACTCCTCCGCGAGGCGGTGCAGTTCGGGCAGGGCGCGGCGGTACTGGCCGTCGTCCATCAGCGTGGCGGCGTACTGCTTGCGCAGGGAGCGGACCACCGGCGAGTGCTCCCCGTGCTCGGCGGCGGCCGCGGGCAGGATGCCGCCGAGGATGTCCACGGCCTGGGTGAGCAGCCCCTGGTCCAGCAGGGTGCGGGCCTGGTCCACGGCGCCCGGGATGTCCGGCTTCGCGGGCGCGGGCACCGGGCTGGGGGTGTGCGTCGGCGGCGGCGGGGCCGTCGGCCGGGGCGGGATCGCGGTGGCCCGGTCCGGCCAGGGCGCCTGCGGGCGGACGAAGGGCCGGGTCGGGTCGAGCGGGCCGGAGGCGCCGCGCCCGTCGCGGGCCGGGAGCAGCGGGGCCAGGGCCTCGTAGACCTCCTGCGCGGAGGAGGGCCGGTCCTGCGGGTCCTTGGCGAGCAGGCGCATCAGCAGCGCCTCCAGCTCCTGCGGGACCTCCGGGCGCTGCGGGCGGACCGGCAGCGGGGCCTCGTACAGGTGGCGGTGGAGCACGCCGAGGGCGGTGGAGCCGGCGAAGGGCACGTTCCCGCTGAGGAGTTCGTAGAGGAGCACGCCCAGCGCGTACAGGTCGGTGTACGGGCCCACCGCGCCGCTCATCGCCTGCTCGGGCGCCATGTACGCCGGGCTGCCGATGGGGGTGCCGGTGCTGGTGAGGCGGGTGGTGTCGGTGTCCATCACGGAGGCCACGCCGAGGTCCAGGACGAGCACGGTGCCGTCCGGGCGGACCATCACATTGCGCGGCTTGAGGTCGCGGTGGACGATCGGCACCGCGTGCACGGCGGACAGCACCGAGCACAGCTGCGCGACGACGGCGACCGCCCACTGCCAGGGGTAGGGGCCGTGCGCGGCGAGGTGGTCGGCGAGGTCCGAACCCTCGACATAGCCCATGACGAGGAAGAGTTCGTCGCCGTCACTGCCCGCGTCGTGGACGGTGACCAGCCCGGGGTGGTCCACCTGCGCCGTCACCCGGCACTCGCGCACGAAGCGGCGGCGCAGCTCCTCGGCGACCGTGCCGGGGCCGGCGACCTTGTCGGGGCGCAGCAGTTTTACGGCGACCCGGCGGTCCAGGCGGCGGTCGTACGCCGTCCACACCTGGCCCATGCCGCCCTGTCCGAGGACGCTCGCCAGCTGGTAGCGGTCTCCGATGAGGCGGTCGGTCACTGCTGCGGATCCCGGAAGGGCGTCTGGTTCGGGTCCTGGTGGTGCCCGCCGGGCGGCGGGGTCTGCTTGCGCAGCAGCTCGCTGAGCTCGTCCAGTTCGGCCCGGACCTGCCCGATGCGCGGCGGCGGGGTGTGCTGCGGCGGCACCTGCGGGGCGGCCGGGGTCGTCCCGGAGACCACGGTGGGGGCGGTGGCGTGCGGGTAGCCGTAGGAGGGGTTGCTCTGCTGCGGGTGCGTGTAGGGGGCGGGCTGCTGCGCCGGGTACCAGGTGGCGGTTCCGGCGGTGCGGCGGGCCTCGTGGTGCTTGATGTCGGCGACGAGGAAGTACACGCAGACCGCGAAACCGGTGAGGATCGAGCCACCGGCGCCGAGGTTGCCCTGCCAGCCGTTGACGTCCGGGGTGGGGTCCAGCTGGATCAGCGTCATCCACACCACGGCGAGCACACCGCTGATCACCATCAGCGCCCAGTCCCGGTTCTTCCGGGTGACCAGGGCCAGCCGCAGCATCGCGCCCCAGGACAGGAAGCCGCAGCTCAGGATGGGCAGCAGCGTGAACACCACGCGCAGTGCCACCACACCGCCGTCGGTGGACTGGGGGCCTTGCTGCGGCTGAAGGCCGGGGCCGTGCATCGCTGCTCCTGACGGGCCGTGCGGAAGAGTTTCGGCTCTGAGGGTATACAGCGTTCCCGGCCATGAGTGAGGGGATGGACGCAACCGTTGCACGCTCGCAGCACGGCGCGGCGGCGCCCGCGGCCGCGGCCCGGGGGAACCGGGCCGCGGCCGTGCGCGGCGGATCGGATCAGGATCCGGTCAGGAGCCGGTCAGGACGCGGTCAGGAGCCGAGGATCGTGGTGAGGAATTCGCCGGTCCAGCCCAGGAGTTCGCGGCCGACCACCGGCTTGCCGCCGATCTTGCCCGTCTTGGGGCGCGGGACCAGGATCTGGGAGGTCGCCGGCTTGAGGACCGTGCCCGGGTAGAGCCGCTTGAGCCGCAGTTCCTGGGACTCGCGCAGCTCCACCGGGCCGAAGCGGACATTGTTGCCCTGGAGGGTGATGTCCCCGACCCCGCAGGCCCGCGCCAGCATCCGCAGGCCCGCCACCAGCAGCAGGTTCTCCACCGGCTCGGGCAGCTTGCCGTAGCGGTCGGTCAGTTCCTCGCGGACCGCCTTGATGTCCGCCTCCGAGGTGGCGGAGGCGATGGACCGGTACGCCTGGAGGCGCAGCCGCTCGCCGGGCGCGTAGTCGTGCGGGACGTGCGCGTCCACCGGCAGCTCGATCTTGACCTCCAGCGGCGGCTCCTCCTCCACCCCGCCCTCGACGGCGGCCCGGTAGTCGGCCACCGCCTCGCCGACCATGCGGATGTACAGGTCGAAGCCGACGCCCGCGATATGGCCGGACTGCTCGCCGCCGAGCAGGTTGCCCGCGCCGCGGATCTCCAGGTCCTTCATCGCCACGTACATGCCCGCGCCCATCTCGGTGTGCTGGGCGATGGTCGCCAGCCGCTCGTGCGCGGTCTCCGTGAGCGGCTTCTCCGGCGGGTAGAGGAAGTAGGCGTAGCCGCGCTCGCGGCCGCGCCCGACGCGGCCGCGCAGCTGGTGGAGCTGGCTCAGGCCGAAGTTGTCGCCGCGTTCCACGATCAGGGTGTTGGCGTTGGAGATGTCGATGCCGGACTCCACGATCGTGGTGGAGACCAGCACGTCGAACTTCTTCTCCCAGAAGTCCACGACGACCTGTTCCAGGGCCTGTTCCGACATCTGGCCGTGGGCCGTCGCGATCCGCGCCTCGGGCACGATCTCGCGCAGCTTGGCCGCCGCCCGGTCGATGGACTCCACCCGGTTGTGGATGTAGAAGCACTGGCCCTCGCGCAGCAGTTCACGCCGGATGGCCGCGCCGATCTGCTTCTCCTCGTACGGGCCGACGAAGGTGAGCACCGGGTGGCGCTCCTCCGGCGGGGTGGTGATCGTCGACATCTCGCGGATGCCGGTCACCGCCATCTCCAGGGTGCGCGGGATCGGGGTCGCGGACATGGTCAGCACGTCGACGTTGGCGCGGAGCTTCTTCAGCTGCTCCTTGTGCTCCACGCCGAAGCGCTGCTCCTCGTCGACGATGACCAGGCCCAGGTCCTTGAAGCGGGTCTCCTGGGAGAACAGCCGGTGGGTGCCGATGACCACGTCCACCGAGCCCTCTTTGAGGCCGTCCAGGGTGGCCTTCGACTCGGTCTCGCTCTGGAAGCGGGACAGGGCCTTCACATTGACCGGGAACTGGCTGTAGCGCTCGGAGAAGGTCCCGAAGTGCTGCTGCACCAGCAGGGTGGTCGGTACGAGTACCGCCACCTGCTTGCCGTCCTGGACCGCCTTGAAGGCCGCCCGGACCGCGATCTCCGTCTTGCCGTAGCCGACGTCGCCGCAGATCAGCCGGTCCATCGGGACCGACTTCTCCATGTCCTCCTTGACCTCGGCGATCGTCGTGAGCTGGTCGGGGGTCTCCGCGTACGGGAAGGCGTCCTCCAGCTCCCGCTGCCAGGGGGTGTCGGGGCCGAAGGTGTGCCCGGGGGCCGCCATGCGCGCGCTGTACAGCTTGATGAGGTCGCCGGCGATCTCCTTGACGGCCTTCTTGGCGCGCGCCTTGGTCTTGGTCCAGTCGGCGCCGCCGAGGCGGTGCAGGGTCGGGGCCTCGCCGCCCACGTACTTGGTGACCTGCTCCAGCTGGTCGGTGGGGATGTACAGCCGGTCGCCGGGCTGGCCGCGCTTGGCGGGCGCGTACTCCACCAGCAGGTATTCGCGGGTGGCGCCCTGGACGGTCCGCTGCACCATCTCCACGTAGCGGCCCACGCCGTGCTGCTCGTGGACGATGTAGTCCCCGGCCTCCAGCGTCAGCGGGTCGATGGACTTGCGGCGCCGGGTCGGCATCCGGCCCAGGTCCTTGGTGGCGGTGCGCTGGCCGGTCAGGTCCGTCTCGGTGAGGACGGCCAGGCGCAGCACCGGGTCCACGAAACCGGTGTCGAGGGAGCCGCAGGAGACGTGCACCAGGCTCGGTTCCAGCGCGCCGAGGTCCGGCTCCAGCCGGGCGGCGATGCCCTCGCCGCCCAGGACCTCCACGGTGCGGGCGGCCGGGCCGTGGCCCTCGGTGAGGTAGACGGTGTGCCATCCGTCCGCGATCCAGCCCTTGGTGTCGGCGAGCGCGCGGGCGGTGTCGCCCCGGTACGCCTCGGGGGCGTGCATGCCGAGCTTGAGGGTGTCGCCGCCGGCGGCGTCCTCGTCGGCGGCGAACGGGGACACCGACCACCACATCATGCCCAGCTCGCGGGCCCGGTCGCGGACGTCCGCGATGCCGCGCAGGGAGGCCGCGCCCACGTCGATGGGGGCCTGGCCGCCGCCCGCGGTGGCCGCCCAGGAGGCCATCAGGAACTCCTGGCTGGTGGCCACCAGGTCGGTGGCCCGGGTCCGGACCCGCTCCGGGTCGCACACCACCGCCATGGATCCGGCGGGCAGTACGTCGATCAGCAGTTCCATGTCGTCGACGAGGACCGGCGCGAGGGATTCCATGCCCTCCACGGCGATCCCCTCCGCGATCTTGCCGAGCAGTTCGCCCAGCTCGGGATGGGCCTCGGCGAGGGCCGCGGCCCGCTCCCGTACGGAGTCCGTCAGCAGCAGCTCGCGGCAGGGCGGCGCCCAGAGGCCGTGCTCGGCGATCTCCAGGGAGCGCTGGTCGGCGACCTTGAAGTAGCGGATCTCCTCCACCTCGTCGCCCCAGAACTCCACGCGCAGCGGGTGCTCCTCGGTGGGCGGGAACACATCGAGGATGCCGCCGCGCACGGCGAACTCGCCGCGCTTCTCGACCAGCTCGACCCGGGCGTACGCGGCGGCCGCCAGCGCCTCGGTGATCTGCCCGAGGTCGGCGGTCGTACCGTTCCGCAGGCTCACCGGGACCAGCTCCGCCAGGCCGCTGACCTGCGGCTGGAGCACCGAGCGGATGGGGGCGACGAGCACGCTGACCGGCCCGGCCGCCGGGTCGTCCTTGCTGGGGTGCACCAGGCGGCGCAGAACGGCGAGCCGGCGGCCCATGGTGTCGCTGCGCGGGCTGAGCCGCTCGTGCGGCAGCGTCTCCCAGGACGGGTAGTCGGCCACCTCGTCGGGCGGCAGCAGCGAGCGCAGCGCGGCGGCCAGGTCCTCGGCCTCGCGTCCGGTGGCGGTGACCGCGAGCACGGTCCGCCCGGTGCGCCGGGCCAGGGCGGCAATGGCGAAGGGCCGCGCGGCGGCCGGGCCGACCAGGTCCACGTGCATGCGGTTGCCGTCCCCGGCCGCGGTGACCGCCTCGGCGAGAGCGGCGTCCCGGGTGACGGCGTCGAGCAGTCCGTGCAGGCTCATGAGGAGGCTTTCCGTCCGGTGAGGTCTGGAGCGAGGGGGCGAGGGGTGAGGGGCGGTGGGGGTGGGGGGTGCGGGGCGTACGGGCGTGGGGGCGCGGGGCGGGCAACGCGAAGGACCCGACACGTCGTACGGGCCGGGGGTTCCACCCTACGACGGCGCCCACCCCGACGCGCGAGGGATTCGGGTCACCCGCGCGGGTGAGCGATGCCGCACGGGACACGGGAGGCCGCCGCCCGGCCCGCACCGCCCCGGCGCTTTGATCCCGCTTTACGATGTCCCCGTACCCACCGCCTGAGCTCGCCGCGCCCCGTCGCGGGAGTTCACGCCGACCCGGCCGAGGAGCACCAGTCCGTGACGAGCGATGCCATAGCCCGCCCGGCACCCGCGGCCCCGGCCCCGGCAAAAGCGGCCGCGCCCCGCTGGGCGGGGCCCTGGCTGGTCGCCGCCGGCCTGCTCCCCGTCTATCTCGTCCTGTCCGTCGGCCGGTTCCGGCGCATGGACTGGGCCTCCTGGGACCTCGGCATCTTCGAGCAGGCCATCCGCGCCTACGCCCACCTGCGCGAGCCCGTCGCCGACCTCAAGGGGCCGGGCTTCAACATCCTCGGCGACCATTTCAGCCCGGTCATCGCGCTGATCGCCCCCGTCTACCGGGTCTTCCCCGGGCCGCTGACCCTGCTCGTGGTGCAGTCCGCGCTGTTCGCGCTGTCCGCCGTCCCCGTGACCCGGGCCGCCGGGCGGTTCCTGGGCCGGGCCCGCGGGATCGCCGTCGGCGTGGCGTACGGGCTGGCGTGGGGCGTGCAGCGGGCGGTGGAGTTCGACTTCCACGAGATCGCCTTCGCCGTGCCGCTGCTGGCCTTCGCCCTGGAGGCGGTCCTCGCCCGGCGCTGGCGGGCCGCCCTGCTGTGGGGGCTGCCGCTGGTCCTGGTCAAGGAGGACCTGGGCTTCACCCTGGCCGCGCTGGCCGTGGTGGTGGCCTGGCGGGCCCGCGGCACCGACCGGCGCGCCGCCCGGGCCGCGCTCTGCCTCGCCGCCGCGGCCTGCGTCTTCGCCGTCCTGGTGTTCACCGTGTTCATACCGGCCTTCGCCACCGAGGGCTACGGCTACTGGCACAAGATCGACGGCGGTGGCCCCTTCGCCGGATCCGGCACCAAGCTCACCACCCTGGCCTGGGTGCTGATCCCCACCTCGGGGCTGCTCGCGCTGCGCTCCCCGCTGCTGCTGGTCGCCGCGCCCACCCTCGGCTGGCGCTTCCTGTCCGGCGACGACCACTACTGGTCCACCGACTGGCACTACAGCGCCGTCCTGATGCCGGTGGTGGCGCTCGCCCTCGTCGACGCCGTGGACACCCTGCGCCGCGACCGCCGCCCGTGGCTGCGCTCGTACGCCCTCCAGATGCCCACCGCCGTACTCGCCGCCTCCCTCGCCCTGGCCGCGACCTCCCTGCCGACCTCCCGGCTGACCGAGGCGGACACCTACCGCAAGCCCGAGCGGGTCGTCGCGGTGGAACGGCTCCTGGCCCGGATCCCCGACGGGGCCACCGTGGAGGCCGACACCACCCCGCTGACCCGGCTGACCTCCCGCTGCCGGGTGCTGTGGATCGGCGGCAGCAAGGGTGTGGTCCCCGACTGGATCACCATCGACAACGGCAACAAGTGGGCGGGCGAGGACCCGACCGTGTATGCCTCCCAGCTCCACCCCGGCGAGCGGTACACGGTGGCCGGTGAGGCGGGCGGCATCGTCCTCATGCGGCGGGACACCGCCGCCGCGGGCTGAACGGGCCCGCGCCCCGCCCCCGTACGCACACAGGCGCAGGCCCGGGACCGAAGCCCCGGGCCTGCGCCTCCCCCCGTGACGACCGCGGCGCCGCTACTCGCTCGCGATCGCGTTCAGGACGTTCATCCGCCCCGCCCGGAAGGCCGGGACCAGGGCGGCGAACAGGCCGACGAAGGCCGAGCCGGCGAACACCCCGAGGATCGTCGGCCACGGGATCTCCAGGACCTTGAGGCCCTCCAGCGCCAGCAGCTGCTGCGCGGTGGCCCCCCAGCCCATGCCCAGCCCGAGGCCGAGGAGGGCGCCGAAGAGGGCGATGACCACCGACTCCAGGCGGATCATGCGGCGCAGCTGGCGGCGGGAGAGGCCGATGGCGCGCATCAGTCCGATCTCGCGGGTCCGCTCCACCACCGACAGCGCCAGGGTGTTCACCACACCGAGGACCGCGACGACGATCGCCAGGCCGAGGAGCCCGTAGACCATGTTCAGCAGCTGGCCGACCTGGTCCTTGAGGGCCTGCTTGTAGTCGGTCTGGTTGCGCACCGTGTACTGCGGGTACTCGCCCAGCGCCTTCTTGACCGCCTGGTAGGCGGCGGCGTCGGAGGACCCGCCGTCCTTGGCGGTGGCCAGCATCATGAAGGGCAGCGGCATCTTCTCGGCGGGCACGTTGGCCCGCGCGGTCTCGGTGCTGATGTACTTCATGCCCTTGTCGAGGTTGCCCTCGTCGCTGGTGATCGCCGCGACCTTGAGGGTGACCGTCTTCCCGCCGGTGAAGGCCACCGTCATCGCGTCACCGAGCTTGATGCCGCGCTCCGCGGCGTAGAGGGAGCCGACCGACATGGAGCCCGCGCCGTAGGCCGCGGCGTGCTCCCCGGCGGTCGCCTTGCGGCGGATGTCCTGGGCGTACGTCGGGTCGGTCGCGCCGAGCTCCGTCGTCTCGGCGGTGCCGTCGGGCGCCGTCACCTTGGCCTCGACCAGGCGGTACGCGGTGACGTGGTCCAGGCCCGCCGTGTCGCGCAGGGCCTTCTCCGCCTGCGGCAGCACGGGCTGGTTGGTCTCGGAGGCGATGATGAAGTCCGCGCCGACCGACTTGTCCAGCTCGTCGGTGGCGGAGGCCACCATCGAGGAGCCGACCACCGACAGGCAGGCCACCAGCGCCAGGCCGATCATCAGCGCGGCGGCGGTGGCGCCGGTGCGCCGCGGGTTGCGCAGGGCGTTGCGCTCCGCGAGCCGGCCCACGGAGCCGAAGGGCCGCAGCACCACACCGGACAGCACCCGCACCACGCCCGCCGCGAGCAGCGGGCCGATCACGATGAAGCCGATCAGGGTGAGGACGACGCCCAGGCCCAGCCAGAGCGAACCGGGCCCGGCCTCCTCGGCGCTCCCGGCGAGGAAGAGGGCCGCGCCGCCGATGCCGGTGAGCACCAGGCCGAGGGCCGCCCGCACCAGGCCGGCCTTCTTGTCGGCCGGGGTGCCGGACTCGCGCAGCGCCGCCATCGGGGAGACCTTGCCGGCCCGGCGGGCCGGGACGAAGGCGGAGACGACGGTGACGATGACGCCGAGGACGACACCGGCGACCGGGGTGGTCCAGGCGACGGTCAGATCGTCGGTGGACAGGTGCATGCCCATCTGGCCCATGAGCTTCATCAGGCCGACGGCCAGCCCGATCCCCGCGCCGACCCCCAGCACCGAGCCGACGAGGCCGAGCAGCAGGGCCTCGACGACCACCGACTTGAGGACCTGCCCGCTGTCCGCGCCGATGGCGCGCATCAGACCGATCTCCCGGGTGCGCTGGGCGACCAGCATCGAGAAGGTGTTGAAGATCAGGAAGATGCCGACGAGGAAGGCGATACCGGCGAAGCCGAGCATCACGTACTTCATGACGTCGAGGAAGGAGCCGACGTCCTTGCGGTTGGCGTCCGCGGCCTCCTTGGCCGTCTGGAGCTGGTAGGTGTCGGCGCCGACGGCGGTGGCGATGTTCCGCTTCAGCTGTTCGTCGCTCACCCCGTCCCGCGCGGTGACGTTGATGTGGGTGAAGGCACCCGGGGTGCCGAGCAGGGCCTGCTGGGCGGTGGCGGTGTCGAAGTAGACGACGGCCGCGCCCGGGTTGGTGACGGTGAAGGCGGCGATGCCGGAGATCCGGGCGCGGGTGTCACCGGTGACGGCGATGACGCGCAGCTCGTCCCCGAGCGCCAGCCCGTGCTTCTTCGCGGTGTCGGCGTCGACCATCAGCTCGGTGGGGCCGCGCGGCGCGTGACCCGAGGTGATCTTCATCGACTTGAGCTCGTTGTCGTTCCAGTTGCCCGCGATGGTCGGGGCGCCGGTGGTCGAGCCCATGTTCTCGTTCTTGGCGTCGACCACCGTCACGGACATCGACATCACGGCGCCCTCGGCGCCGCGCACACCCTCGGCCGTGCGCACCCGCTCGACGGCGGCGCCCTCCAGGGACGGGGGACGGCCGCTGTCCGGGGTCTCCTCCCCGCTCCTGGCCTCCTTCGGGCTGACGGTCACATCGGAGCTGGTGACGGCGAACAGCTTGTCGAAGGTGGTGTTCATGGTGTCGGTGAACACCAGCGTGCCGCAGACGAAGGCCACGGAGAGCAGCACCGCCACGGCGGACAGCGCCATGCGCCCCTTGTGCGCGACGAAGTTCCGCCGCGAGGTCTTGAGGACGGTGTTGCTCATGAGGTCCGCCCGCGTGCGTCGAAGTCCTTCATCCGGTCCAGGACCTGCTCGGCGGTGGGCGCGTACATCTCGTCGACGATCCGGCCGTCGGCGAGGAAGATGACGCGGTCGGCGTAGGAGGCGGCGACGGGGTCGTGGGTGACCATCACGATGGTCTGGCCCAGCTCGTCCACCGAGCGCCGCAGGAAGCCCAGGACCTCGGCGCCCGCCCGGGAGTCCAGGTTTCCGGTGGGCTCGTCACCGAAGATGATCTCGGGCCGGGCGGCGAGGGCGCGGGCGACGGCCACGCGTTGCTGCTGGCCGCCGGAGAGCTCGGTCGGACGGTGCTTGAGCCGCCCGGCCAGGCCGACGGTCTCCACGACGCGGTTCAGCCACTCCGCGTCGGGCTTGCGGCCCGCGATGTCCATGGGGAGCGTGATGTTCTCCAGGGCGTTGAGCGTGGGCAGCAGGTTGAACGCCTGGAAGATGAAGCCGATCCGGTCGCGGCGCAGCTGGGTGAGCTTCTTGTCCTTGAGGCCGGTGATCTCGGTGTCGTCCAGGTGGATCTGGCCGCCGGTCACCGTGTCCAGGCCGGCCAGGCAGTGCATCAGCGTGGACTTGCCGGAGCCGGACGGGCCCATGATCGCGGTGAACTGGCCGCGCATGATGTCCACGTCCACCTCGTCGAGGGCGACGACCCGGGTCTCCCCGGAGCCGTACGCCTTGACGAGCTTGCGTGCCCGGGCCGCGACGGCAGAATGCCCTCCAGTACCCCCGTGCCTGGTTTCGGTCATCGCCGTTGTCACGGTCTGTCTCCTTCTCGGAACGTCGAATGCTCGGATCGTGGATCGTGGATCGCTCGGATCGCGGACTGCGGTTGCGTCGGTTTCCCGCCGCGTGACGAGTCTGTGGCGGCCGGACCCGTGGCGCGCTGGTGCCCATCGCCGTATCCGCCCGGGGGTTAACCCCACCCCCGGCCGGCCCCCTGGTCCGTATGGTCCAGTTAAGGAGACGGTGAAGGCCCCCACCTCCTCCGCCGGGAGGAACGGCCCCTGGCCCGTAGTGGTGAGAGACCCCTAGGGGTCGTGCGCCCTTCGGCGTACACACCCTGAGGGATACCGCCCGCCGGACGGCGGTGAGATGGTGTCCCGCACGAGTACGTGCAGGGGGAAAGGAAATCCGGTGGCCGCAGCGGACAGTACGGACGGAGCTCCGGGCGGCATACCCGGGCGGCGCCCGGACACCGGCCCGGGTGCGGCGGTTCCGGCGCGGGCGGGCTCGGCTGGTGCGGGATCGGCGGGCGCGGAATCGGCGCGGGCGGGCTCGGCGGGGGCGGGCTCGGCAGGGGAACCGGCCGCCGGGGGAGCGGCGGGGCGGCCCCCGACCCCGGTCGTCGTCTCGCTGATGCTCGGGATGGCCCTCGTCGCGCTCGACAGCACCGTCGTCGCCACCGCCGTCCCCCAGATCGTCGGCGACCTCGGCGGCTTCTCCGTCTTCTCCTGGCTCTTCTCCGGCTACCTGCTCGCCGTCACCGTCACCCTCCCCGTCTACGGCAAGCTCACCGACACCTTCGGCCGCAAGCCCGTCCTGCTCTTCGGCATCGGCCTCTTCCTCCTCGGCTCACTGCTGTGCGCGCTCGCCTGGAACATGGCCGCCCTCATCGCCTTCCGCGTGGTCCAGGGGCTCGGCGGCGGCGCCCTCCAGGGCACCATCCAGACCCTGGCCGCCGACCTGTACCCGCTCAAGGAACGGCCGCGCATCCAGGCCCGGATGTCCAGCGTGTGGGCCACCTCGGCGGTGGCCGGGCCCGCCCTGGGCGGACTGCTCGCCTCCTACGCGCACTGGCGCTGGATCTTCCTGCTCAACCTGCCGCTGGGCGCCCTCGCCCTGTGGATGATCGCCCGCCACCTGACCGAGCCCGTACGCTCCCCCGGCCGCCGGGGTCCGGTCGACTGGGCGGGCGCCCTCGGCGTGTTCTGCTGCGGCGGACTGCTGCTCTTCGCCCTCGTCCAGGGCGGTGTGGCCTGGCCCTGGCTGTCCGCGCCCTCCCTGGGGCTGCTGGCGGCGAGCGCCGTGCTGGCCGCCTGGGTGGTCCGGGTGGAGCGCCGGGCGGCCGAACCGATCCTGCCCGGCTGGGTGTGGCGCCGGCGCACCATCGCCGCCGTCAACCTGGCCATGGGCGCCCTCGGCCTGCTGATGGTCGCCCCGACGGTGTTCATGCCGACGTACGCCCAGTCCGTCCTCGGGCTCGGGCCGGTCGGAGCCGGGCTCGTCATGTCGGTGATGACCCTGAGCTGGCCCGTCAGCGCCGCCCTCAGCCAGCACGTCTACCGGCGTATCGGGTTCCGGAACACCGCCGCCGTCGGGATCGGGCTGGCCGCGCTGATCCTGTACTCCTTCACCCTGCTCCCCTATCCCGCCCGGCCCTGGCAGCCCGCGCTGATCATGCTGCTGCTGGGCGGGGCCCTCGGGCTGTTCCAGCTCCCGCTGATCGTCGGCGTGCAGTCCACCGTGGGCTGGGCCGAGCGCGGGACCACCACCGCCTCCGTGCTCTTCTGCCGCCAGGTCGGCCAGAGCGTCGGGGCGGCGCTGCTCGCCGCCGTCGCCAATGCCACGCTGGCCGCGCGGCTGGCGCAGGCGCCCGTACCGGGTCTGCCGGGGCATCTCGACGAGGTGGCCGAGGCGCTGGAGGACCCGGCGGTGCTGCCCCGGGCCGCCGCCGGCCAGCTGCGGGAGGCGGTCGCGGCCGCCGTGGAGCACATCTTCCTGGGCGCGACGGCCGCCGCGGTGGCCGCGCTGCTGGTGCTGCTGTGCGTGGCGCCGCGGCGGTTCCCGGTGCTGCCGGAGCTGGGCGAGGAGGGGAAGCGGTAGCGGACGGGTCCACGACCGGGCCGGTGCGTCGGCTTGTCATGGCCGGGCCATGTGGGCAACCCTCGTGCCAGAACCGCACCGGGGGGACACCACCATGACATCCGCGCTGTACGCACTCGCCTTACTCGCCGCCCTGGCCGGCCCGCTCGCCGTCCGGCTCTTCCGCACCCCGTCCTTCGTCACCGGCCGCGACGGCCGGCTCTCCACCTCCACGGCCCTCGCCGTGGCCTGGACGGTGATCCTGGTCTGGCTGCTCCTCGCGATCCTCGGCTACGGGCTCACCGCAGGCGGCGGAGTCGCGTACTTCCGGGGCCCCGACGGCCCGCTGTCCACGCTGACCAGCGTCTACCTGCCGCTGCTCGGCGGGCCGTACGTGGCGCTGATCGCGGCCAAGGCGGTCGTCGGCATGCGGGTGGAGCACGGCACGATGGCCAAGCCGGCCGCCCCGCCCACCGCGTCGGGCCGCCGGCCGCTGCACGAGCTGGTCGCCAACGACAGCGGGCGCACGGACCTGGTCGACCTCCAGTACGTCGCCCTCAGCGCGGTCACCATGCTGTACGTGGTGCTGTTCTTCCTCACCGACGTGGGCGCCGGACTGCCGAAGCTGCCCGCCGAGATGTGGGCCCTGACGGGGGCTCCGGCGGGCGCGTACCTGGTGAACAAGATGGCCGTGCGGGCCAACCCGGTGATCACCGGCGTCTCCGCCGGGGACGGCCTGCTGACGGTCACCGGCGGCGGATTCCTGGCCGACCCGACGGGCCGCCCGCCCCTGGTCACCGTCGACGACACCCCGCTGGAGGCCACCCCCGACCCCCTCACGGGCGCCCTGACGGCCTCCCTCCCGGCGGCTGCGCAGCCCCCGTTCACGGTGGTGGTCACCGCCCGCGGGCTGCGCAGCGACCCGTACCTCTACGCCCCCTCGCCGGATGCACCGCCGTCTGCCACGGCCCCACCCATCCCGGCCCAGGGCACCGCCCCGCCCATCCCGCCGCAGGCCACGGCCGCCCCGGACCTCCCGCCGCGGCGGACGCAGGGGGCCGCGCCGCACTGAGCATGCCGGGCGGGGGCGGTCCTGCTGGTGCGCGCCGCCGCGCCCGTCGGCGGCCGCCGGCCGCCGCCCGTCAGGCGCCGTCCGTCGGGGTGCGGCCCGTCAGGGCGGCCAGGCTGGTGCGGACATGGTTCATATGGGCCCGCATCTCCTCCTGGGCCTCCTCGTGCTCCCGCAGCACCCGCTCCGTCTCCCGGCCCGTCCGCTCCGCCGCCAGCCCCGCCTCCGCCAGCAGCTCCGCCGCCCGCGCCTCCGCGTCCTCCTGGCCGTGCCGCGCCGTCTCCTCCGCCGCCGCGAAGCCGCGCCGCGCCTCCTCCAGCCGGGCCAGCGCCGCCCGCTCCGCCTCCGTGTCCCGCGCCTCCCGCTCGGCCTCGCGGGCCGCCAGCTCCCGGCCCGCCGCCTCCCAGCGCTCCGCCTGCTCCCGCTCCCGCCGCGCCCGCGCCTCCTCCGCCCGGCTCCGCACGTGCGCCAGCGCGTCCGCGGCCTCCCCGCGCCACTGCGCGGCGTCCTCCCGCGCCCCCGACCGCAGCTCCTCGGCCTCCCGCCCGGCCCGCTCCAGACCCTGCCGCGCCCGGACCTCGGTCTGCTCGCGCACCGCCTCCGCGTCGCCCCGCGCCAGCTCCGCCGTACGGTCCGCACGCGCCTGCGCCGCCTCCGCCGTCGCGGTCGCGTCGGCCCGCGCCTCCCCCCGTAGCGAATCGACCTCCTCCTCCGCGAGCAGCAGGATCCGGCGGGCCCGTTCGCCCAGCTCCTCGTACGTCTGCGGGGCCAGCCCGGCCACCTGCTCCCGCAGCCGCTCCGCCTCCGCCTCCATGCGCTTCGCCAGGACGGTCAGCCGCGCCACCCGCTCCCACGCCTCGTCCCGGCTCCCCGAGAGCCGGGCGAGGTACCGGTCGACCTCGTCCATGCGGTAGCCGCGACCGCGCACGGTCGCAAAGGGTGCACTCATCCGGGATGCGCCTCTCTCGCGGGGATTCCCGTCAAGGATGCGCCATTTGATCCCGGAAGCCCGAATGGCCGGGCCGAGACCCCCTCCGAGGGTCCCGACCCGGCCATACCGGTCACCGCGTACGAGCGCCCCGTCAGGCGCCCCGCGTCACAGCAGCCCGTCCCACATCTGCTCCAGCAGCACCGACCACCAGCTCTCCGGCGAGGACAGCGCGGCGCTGTCCAGCCCGGCCAGGTTCGCCTGGAAATCGACCGTCCAGCGCCCCGCCTGCTCGGGCGTCAGATGCTGCCGCAGCCGCCACATGTGGCCCAGCATCGCCATCGACCGTACGAACTGCGGCAGGCTGGAGTTGACGAACTGCGGCGGTACGGGCGCACCGCCCGGCCCGCCCTCCACCGGCACCGCCACGATGTGCGCCGTGCCGTACTGCACGCACAGCGCCTTGCCGAAGTCGCTGCCGATGACCAGGTACGAGCCCGCGTCCGAGGCCGGCTGCACCTGCCGCTGCGCGGCCAGTTCGGCCAGCGTCGGCACCGGCTGGCCCGGCACCGCCTGCGCCCAGAAGAACGGCCCGAAATCGACGGGCAGACCCGACCACATCAGGGTCTGCGCCACGATCTCCGGCACCCCCTGACGGGACACCGCCCGCTGGTCGAAGCGGAACACGCCCTGCGGCCCGAAGGCCCCCGCCAGCTCCTGCGCGATCGCCTCCAGCGGGATCGCCGGCTGGAGCGGGACCTGCGGCAGCGGCGCGCGCACCGGCGCGGGGCGCGCCGGGCCGTCCGCGACCTGGTGCAGCTCGCCCTGGTGGGTGAGCAGATGCCGCATGCCCTGCTGACGGCCCGCGTGGTCCTGGCCGTACGGGGCGACGCTGGTGATGCGCACCTGCGGCCAGGTCTCCCGGATCATCCGGGCGCAGTAACCGCCGGGCAGCTCGCAGGACTCCAGCTCCGTGTGCAGCTCCAGCACCTGCTGCGGCGGCACGTTCATCGCGCGCAGCTCGTAGAGGATCTGCCACTCCGGGTGCGGGGTGCCGGGCGCCGAGCGGCGGATGATCTGCTGCTCGGAGCCGTCGGCGCCGCGGTAGCGGAGCACGGCCTGGTAGCCGGGGCCGACCGTGGGCGCGCCCGTCGGGGCCTGCGGCTGCGCCGCGGGGCCGCCCGGGGGCGGGCCGGGCGGGCCGGGGGGCGCCGGAGGCTGGCCCGTCACGGAGGGACCGGCCAGCATCGTGGCGGCGTGGTCGAGCCCGCCGCCGGGGGCACCGGGGGCGCCGGGCGGCTGCGGTACGCCGGGACCCGCGAGCATGGTCGCGGCGTGATGGGCCCCGGCACCGGGAGCACCGGGGGCACCGGGCGCACCAGGGGCACCAGGGGCACCGGGCGGGCCGGGGGGCGCCGGAGGCCGGCCCGTCACGGAGGGACCGGCCAGCATCGTGGCGGCGTGGTCCAGCCCGCCGCCGAGCGAGCCGGGGGCGCCGGGCGGACCGGGCGGGCCGGGAGGCTGCGGGGCACCGGAACCGGCACCCGGAGCCCCGGGCGGGCCGGGAGGCGCGGGCGGACGGCCGGTGACGGCGGGACCGGCGAGCATGGTCGCGGCGTGGTCGAGCCCGCCGCCCAGCGAACCGGGGGCACCGGGCGGGCCGGGAGGCGCGGGCGGCTGCCCGGGAGCCCCCGGAGGACCCGGAGGCGTGGGCGGCTGCCCCGTCACGGAGGGACCGGCCAGCATCGTCGCGGCATGGTCCAGCCCACCGCCCAGCGAACCGGGGGCCCCGGGCGGACCGGGGGGCAGCCCCGGACCACCGGCGGCGGAGCCGGAACCGGAGCTGGAGCCGGGCAGGGAGCCGGAACCGGAGCCGGACAGGGAACCGGAGCCGTAACTCGACCCCGCACCGCCGTCGGAGTCGCCCGGCCGGTCGACCCGCGCCCGGCTCGTCGGCGCGTCGGCGATGTCCTGCGGCGAGGACCCGAGCGCGGGCACCACGGCCGTCCGCGGCAGCTGGCTGCCGCCCGGCATCAGCGTCGTCGGCGCGTCCGCGGCGGCCGAGGGCCGGGGCGCGTCGTCCAGGTCCGACCCGGACAGCGGCGGCGCGAACACCGTCGCGGGCAGCGGCACGGACACGTCGTCCCCGCCCGGGTTCACATCCGTACCGGCCCACGGGGTGGCCCCGGTCGGCACGACCGCCGGAGCCGGCGTCGCCGGGACCCCGTCGTTGGCGGTCGGCTCGTACGGCACGTCACCACCACGGCGCAGCGGTACGGGCTCCCCGGGCGCGGGTGCCTCGGGTGCCTCGGCCGGCGCGTCGGACCCGGCGGGCTCGGCCGGAGCCGCCGGAGTCACGGCCGGCGGGATCCCCGCCCGGTCCGCCGCCTCCTGCAGCCACTCCGGCGGACTCAGCATGAACGAGGTCATCTCCGAGTCGATGCGCGGCGCCGGAACCGACGGCTCCGAAGCCCCGGCCGCGGCGACCGCCCCGTACTCCTCCTCGTACCGGCGGATCACCTCACCCACCGGCAGCCCCGGCCACAGCGTCACCTCGCCGCTGTCCCGGGCGATGACCAGCCGCTGCCGGCCACCCCCGGACACCGGACCGGCCGCCCGGTCCTCGGCCCACACCACGAAACCGAGCCCGAACTCCCGCACCCGCACCTCCCGGTGCTGGTACGCGGGAACGTCCCCGTTGATCCACTCCTCGGCGCGCTCCTGCGCCTGCGCGAACGTCACCACCGCGCCGTCACCCCTCACCCGTACCGGCGTCGGCCACCGGAACCGAACGTGCGAATCCGCCGTCCACCATCAGACCGGCCACCGTCTCCAACTCCGGGGGATTTCCCGCCAACCGCTCCAGAAAGGCATCGAAATCACCGCCGCACGGCAGCAACAGCCGCTCCACGCGCTCCTGCACGGACCAGCCGTCCTGGTCGCGCGCGTCGTCGTACGGCGAGAACCACACCGAGCCGATGCCCTCGCCCTTCACCTTGAGCGCCACCAGTCCGCCCTGCGCGAAGGCCACGCACAGGTAGTCCTTGGTGAGGTGGTCGCGCAGGCACTTGTTCATGTAGACGAGGTCGTTGACCGCCGCCTCCTCACGCACCGTGAAGAAGGGCTGGTCCACCAGCAGACCGAGCTCCACGTCCAGCCCGGCGCCCATCGGCGCGCAGCCGCCGGCCGCCTTGAGGAAGGAGCGGTACGCCTCCGGCAGGCGATAGCCCAGGTCCTCCTCGACGCCCTGCACCTGCGCCTCGGACACCGAGACCACCGACTTCGGCAGCCCCATGTGCACCGGGCGCACCTCCTGCAACGGCCGCGTCCCGCGCTTCTCGTGGTCCACCGGAGCCGTCGCCAGGCCCGCGTGGTGCCGCAGCAGCGCCTTCACCTCGACCGGCACCAGCTCCATACGGCGAGATCCGGCCACGTGGTGCCAGGTCCAGCCGTGCGGGGTCGTCACCGCGCCGACGGTGTCCCACAGCTCGTGCCCGGCGGCCTTCATGGCCGCGTTCGCGGACACGCAGTCCGTCAGCCGCAGCTCGTCCACGCCGAAGCCCTCGGGGGGCTCGGCGATCTCCACCGCGGCGCGCGCGTAGGCGGAGAAGTCCGGATGGCCGTCGCCGTCCATCCGCACTCCGCGGGGATGCCGGGCGGCGCGGACCGGGTCCGGGAAATGCACGACCTGCCCCGAGTACGCGGCGTTGGGTGGCGGGGCCTGCTGCCCGAGCCGACCTGTCGTCATGGCGGTAGCCCCCTGCTGGATCTGGCTGGTTCACCACAGCCTATGCGCTGGGACAAGAGGCTCACCCGCGCCAGTCCCGCGCACCCGCGCGGTGGCCGGGAACATCCGAATTGATACGAATATTCGACCCCGCTTCCACACGCCGGACGACATTTGGCAGGCTGTCCCCGCAGCAGGGGGACGTGCGCGAGAGCGGTCACCACCGCCGCCACGGGAGGGAAAGCGCGACCATGCACAACACGGCAACACGAACAGATCCGGCCGACGACGGCGGCGCCGCCGCGAGCGCGGGGCCCGCCCACACCCCGGGGCCGCCCGGCGCGGGCGACTCCTCCCGGGCACCGGGCACGCCGGGCACCTCCGGCGCGGGGGCGGCGGGCGCCGCGGGCACGTCGGCGGCGGGGAGGCCAAGTACGACGAACGCGCTCGCCATCGCGGGCGGGCCGGCCGCTGACCAGGCCGGGGCCGCCGGGGACCCCCGTCTGCGCTGGAGCAGCGCAGACGGCCGCCCCACCGCACCCGTCCTCCGCTTCCGCAGGGACGGCATCCTGCCCACCGTCGCCGCCGCCCTCTCCGTACGCGGCGAAACCCTCACCGGCACCGCCGGCAAGGCCGACCAGCCGCCCGCGCTGCACCCCCTCGTGCAGGATTTCCTCGACACGCTCACCAGCGGCCAGCGCGAACGTTTCACCGGCCGCTGCCCCGAGGCGATACTCCTCTCCCGCCACCTCGCCGCCGTGGAGGGCGCCCGTTCCAAACGGGCCTCCCGCAAACCGCTCTCCGCGAGCGAGGCCCGCCGCTCCCTCAAGCACGCGAAGATCACCGCCCGGCGCATCCGCGAGGACGGCGACCCGCTCCACGGCAGCTACGCACCGCCCTGCCGCTCCTGTCACGCCCTCCTCGCCCACTTCGGCGTACGCCCCGTCGACCTCACCCCCGCCGAGTAGCCATGACCACGACCTCCGCCTCCTACGACCGCTCCTCCACCACCCGTTTCCCGGCCGCGGTGGACTCCGCGCTGCGCACGGCGGGGTGGGAGCCGGGCCGCTGGGACATCAAGCAGGCCGAGTACTGGGCCGACGCCCTCCGCGACCACACCACCCCCGGCGGGCACCGGCACACGGTCTTCCCCGCCGCGGTGGAGGCGTGGGCCGAATTCGGCGGCCTGAACGTCACCGCCCCCGGGCCGGGGAGGCAGATCGCCCCGACCCCGGTCCGCATCGACCCCCTCACGGGCCTCCACCTGGCCCGCACCTTCGCCGACCTGGGCCGGGCCCTGTCCACGCAGCTCTGCCCCCTGGGCGTCGAGGCCGACGGGGGCTCCCACCTGGCGCTGGACCGCGAGGGGCGGGTGTACGGCATCGACCACACGGGCGACTGGTACCTCGGCCACACCCTGGACGAAGCCCTGACCCTCCTCCTGACGGGCCTCCAACCCCCCCGCCTGACGACGTAACCCGCGCCCTTCCCCGGGCGGTCCGGACCCCTCGGGCAAGCCCGAGCCGCCTCACACCGGGCGAGCCTTGCTTACGGCGCGGGCGGTTCCGACAACGGACGGGCCCTCTACCGGGGCCCGATCCCGGGTCGGGGCCGTTCCGGCCCCGAGCGGAGCCCGATCCCGCTGCGGGGTTGCTTCGCACGCCGGGCGGGGCCCGGTCCTGGTGCGGGGGTGCTTCGCCCGCTGGGCGGCGTTTCGCACCCTGGCGGGCGGTTCGCGGTGCCGGGGTGGGGTATCTCCTCGGCTCGCGCGTGCGGGCACGGTCGTCCCATACGGGGTGGTTGCGCGCTCGTCCTGCGGGGACACCCCACCCCGTCCCCGCTGCGCGCAGTACGAGCCCGATCCCCGAAA
The DNA here is from genome assembly GCF_040644195.1 of Streptomyces sp. NPDC047014. Classification (NCBI taxonomy): domain Bacteria; kingdom Bacillati; phylum Actinomycetota; class Actinomycetes; order Kitasatosporales; family Streptomycetaceae; genus Streptomyces; species Streptomyces sp. NPDC047014. The sequence continues at coordinate 66,194 of NZ_JBEYVX010000023.1, forward strand.
CAGCCCAACCAGCCCGACCTCACCGTCCCGTACGAGCCGACTCCCCGAACAGCACCAACCGGCCCGGCCCCACCACCCCATACGAGCCGGCTCCGCGAACACCCCCCATACGGGCGGATGCCGCGAACGACACGGCCGTGTCTTGCCCTACCCGTACGGGCCGGTCCCGCGTGCCACACCCCGTACGGGCCGATGCCATGAGCGACGCTGCCCGGCTCGGCTCCACCCGCCCGTACGGCCCACCTCTGTGCACAACACCCCCCCCCGGTCCCACCCGTACAGGCATCCGCAACCGCCGCCCCGACGAAGGCGTACTGGGTCCGGCCTGACCCTCCCCGTACGGGTCGGATCCCGGTGATGGTGACGAGGCTTACCCGTACGGGGACAAGGGCGCGCGGTCGGAGCCGGGGCAGTGGGGTGGGGACACGCAGGAGGGTCCCCGCAGGACGAGCGCGCAACCCAGGCCGCACAGGACGACTATGCCCGCACGCGCGAGCCGAGGAGACCCTCCGGAGGGGCACCGCCCCACCCACCCCCGGCCAGCCGCACCGAAACGCCCCGCACTCCGCGCAGACCGCCAGCCCCGCACGGGGGCAAGGCCACGCTGTCGGAGCCGGGGCAGTGGGGTGGGGACACGCAGGAGGGTCCCCGCAGGACGAGCGCGCAACCACCCCGCACAGGACGACCATGCCCGCACGCGCGAGCCGAGGAGACCTTCCGGAGGGGCACCGCCCCACCCACCCCACCCGGCCGCGCCGGAGCCGAACCCGCACACCGCGCCACCCCGCACCCGGAACACCGCCAAGCCGCCCGCAGGGCACCCCGCACCCCGGAACACCACCAAGCCGCCCGCAGGGCACCGCCCCGCGCAGCGGAATACCCGCTAGCCCAGCGGAAGTACCGCCGAGACGCGGAAGCCGCCCGCGTCCGTCGGGCCCGAGACGAAGACGCCGCCCAGGCCGAGCACCCGCTCCCGCATCCCCACCAGCCCGTTCCCCCCGCTCGGCAGACCCACCCCCGCCGAAACCCCCTCGCACGGCCCGTTCTCCACCTGCATCGCCACCTCACCCTCCCGGTGCGCCAGCCGTACCACCACCCGCGCCCCCGGAGCATGCTTGTGGCAGTTCGTCAGCGCCTCCTGCACCACCCGGTACGCCGTCTGCTCCACCTCCGCCCCGTACCCGGCGGCCGCCGCCCCGTCCCCCTGGACGACCATCTCCACCACCATCCCGGCCGCCCGCGACTGCCCCACCAGCGCCTCCAGCTCCCCCAGCGAAGGCCCCTCCTCCCCCACCACCACCGCGGCAGCGGCAGCGGCAGCGGCAGCGGCAGCGGCAACAACCTCAGCCACCGGCTTCGGCGCGGCCCGCAGCACTCCCAGCATCTCCCGCAGCTCCGTGAGCGCCTGCCGCCCCATGTCCCCCACCAGCCCCGCGTTCTTCGCCGCCCGCGCCGGATCCTTGAGCGCCACCGCCTCCAGCGCCGCCGCGTGCACCACCATCAGCGACACCCGGTGCGCCACCACGTCGTGCATCTCCCGCGCGATCCGCGTCCGCTCCTCCGTACGGGCCCACTCCGCCCGCTCCTCCGCCCGGTCCGCGAGCAGCGACAGCTCCCGCTCCAGCGAATCCGCCCGCTCCTGCAGGCTCTCCATCAGCCGGCGCCGGGCCCCGATGTACAGGCCCAGCAGCATCGGCGGCACGGTCAGCGCGACCGCGACGAACCCGGACAGCGCGACGACGAGCGTCGGATCCGCCTCCACGTCCCCACGGGTCTTGAGGTACATCACCACGAACGTCGCCACCAGCGACATCGACGCCAGCGCGGCGATGATCCGGCGCGGCACCTCGGAGGAGGCGAGCGAGTACATGCCCGCCACCGACAGCAGGAAGCCCATCTCGGCCGGCGCCACCGCGATGCCCACGAGCACCACCGCGATCGGCCACCGCCGCCGCAGCACGAGCGTGGCCCCCACCACGATCCCGAACAGCACCCCCGCCGCGACGGGGATCCCCGCCTCCTCCGCGAAGCGGATCCCCTCCCACGCGCACTCGGCGGCCGACACCGCCGCCAGCACCCCGTCCACCACGGCATCCCGCCGCCGCGCCCACCACCAGGGCGGCCCGGCACGGCCTTGCTCTTCCCCCGTACTGGTCATGCCGTCCAGCGTACGCAGCCGCCCCTACAGACCACCGACAGAATTCCGGCAGGGCCGCGCCGACGCCCACGAGCGCGCCCGTCCTTACCGTCGCATCGAAGGCACCCGGTGGGGCATAGTAGGTGCCGTCACATGGATCAGCTCGGAGGAAATGTCCGGCTTGGTCGTAAAAACAGTCCCCTGTGGTGTAATTGGCAGCACTGAGGCTTTTGGTGCCTTATGTCCGGGTTCGAGTCCTGGCGGGGGAGCTTGACGCATCTGCGGGTCCTGACCGTCGGGTCGGGACCCGGCCTCGTTTCACGGTGTTAACGCCCCGGTATCCTTCACGGGTCCACTCCCGAAGCCGAAGGGCACACCCGTGAGCGCCAACCGCCCGGCAGCCGTCGTCGTACTCGCAGCGGGTGAAGGCACCCGCATGAAGTCGGCCACACCCAAGGTTCTGCACGAGATCTGCGGGCGCTCGCTCGTCGGTCACGTCGTCGCCGCCTCCCGCGAGCTGGACCCCGCCCACCTCGTCGTGGTCGTCGGGCACGCCCGGGAGCAGGTCACCGCGCACCTGTCCGCCCTCGACGCGGACGTCCGCACCGCCGTCCAGTACGAGCAGAACGGCACCGGCCACGCCGTCCGCATGGCCCTGGAATCGCTCGGCGGCGAGGACCTCTCCGGCACCGTGATCGTCGTCTGCGGCGACACCCCGCTGCTGACCGGCGAGACCCTGCACCAGCTGGCCGCCACGCACGACGCCGACGGCAACGCCGTCACCGTGCTCACCGCCGAGGTGCCCGACTCCACCGGTTACGGCCGCATCGTGCGCGACGCCGGCGGAGCCGTGACGGCCATCGTGGAGCACAAGGACGCCACCGACTCCCAGCGCGCCATCCGCGAGATCAACTCGGGCGTCTTCGCCTTCGACGGCGCCCTCCTCGCCGACGCCCTCGGCAAGGTCCGTACGGACAACAGCCAGGGCGAGGAGTACCTGACCGACGTGCTCGGCATCCTGCGCGAGGCCGGCCACCGCGTCGGCGCGGCCGTCGGCAGCGACCACCGTCAGATCCTCGGCATCAACAACCGCGTCCAGCTCGCGGAGGCCCGCGCCCTGCTGAACGCGCGCCTGCTGGAGCGGGCCATGCTCGCGGGCGTCACGGTGGTGGACCCGGGCAGCACCTTCGTGGACGTGACCGTGACCTTCGGCCAGGACGCCGTCGTGCACCCCGGTACGCAGCTGCTGGGCGCCACCCACCTCGCCGAAGGGGCCGAGGTCGGCCCGAACACCCGGCTCAAGGACACCCGCGTCGGCGCGGGCGCCCGCGTGGACAACACGGTGGCGGACAGCGCGGTCGTCGGCGCGCAGGCGACCGTGGGCCCCTTCGCCTACCTGCGCCCCGGCACGGAGCTGGGCGCGAAGGCCAAGGCGGGCACCTACGTGGAGATGAAGAACGCCACGATCGGCGAGGGCACGAAGGTGCCGCACCTGTCGTACGTGGGTGACGCGACCATCGGCGAGTACACGAACATCGGCGCGGCCAGTGTCTTCGTGAACTACGACGGCGAGCACAAGCACCACACGACCATCGGCTCGCACTGCAAGACGGGGTCGGACAACATGTTTGTGGCTCCCGTCACGATCGGGGACGGCGCCTACACGGCCGCCGGATCCGTGATCACGAAGGATGTGCCCCCCGGCGCGCTGGCCGTGGCCCGCGGCCAGCAGCGGAATATCGAGGGCTGGGTGGCTCGCAAGCGTCCGGGAAGTGCCGCCGCGGCGGCGGCGCAGTCGGCGGCCCCGGAGGACGCCGAGCGCCCCTGAGGTGAACTGACCGGAAACAGGTACGCCTGCGACGGCGTACCGTGATAGGTGCACGCAATTCGGCTGGCTCACCGTGTGCGGGACGGACGCACATGGGGGCGAGCAGCTTCAACACGTCTGAGGAGACAGTGCTGTGACCGGGATCAAGACGACCGGCGAGAAGAAGCTGATGCTCTTCTCCGGCCGCGCCCACCCCGAGCTGGCCGAGGAGGTCGCGCACCAGCTGGGTGTCGGCCTCGTGCCGACCAAGGCTTTCGACTTCGCGAACGGTGAGATCTACGTCCGCTTCCAGGAGTCGGCGCGTGGCGCGGACTGCTTCCTGATCCAGAGCCACACGGCTCCGATCAACAAGTGGATCATGGAGCAGCTGATCATGATCGACGCGCTCAAGCGCGCGTCGGCACGTTCCATCACCGTGATCATCCCGTCCTACGGGTACGCCCGCCAGGACAAGAAGCACAAGGGCCGCGAGCCGATCTCGGCGCGCCTGGTGGCGGACCTGCTCAAGACCTCGGGTGCGGACCGCATCCTCACGGTCGACCTGCACACGGACCAGATCCAGGGCTTCTTCGACGGCCCGGTGGACCACTTGTCGGCGCTGAACGTCCTCGCGGACTACGTGGGCGCGAAGGTGGACCGGACGAAGCTGACGATCGTCTCCCCCGACGCCGGCCGTGTGCGCGTGGCGGACCGCTGGTGCGACCGGCTGGACGCCCCGCTGGCGATCGTGCACAAGCGCCGCGACAAGGACGTCGCCAATCAGGTGACCGTCCACGAGGTCGTGGGTGAGGTCAAGGGCCGCGTCTGCGTCCTGGTCGACGACATGATCGACACCGGTGGCACGATCTGCGCCGCGGCCGAGGCGCTGTTCGCGCACGGTGCGGAGGACGTGATCGTGACGGCGACGCACGGCATCCTGTCGGGCCCGGCGGCGGACCGCCTCAAGAACTCCAAGGTGAGCGAGTTCGTCTTCACGAACACCCTCCCGGACCCGTCCGACCTGGAGCTGGACAAGATCACGGTGCTGTCGATCGCGCCGATGATCGCGCGTGCGGTGCGCGAGGTCTTCGAGGACGGTTCGGTGACGAGCCTCTTCGAGGAGCAGCAGTAGGGGCTCGCGCCCTCCCCCGCTAGATCCTTTTGAAGTGCGGCCTTCCCGCCGGGTAGACTCTGCGAGTTGCTCGGCGAGGGAGGCCGCACTTCTGTGTGCGGGGTCTCCGTTATCGACGCGCTCTTCGTAGCAGGCCGTTCCGGCCGGGTGACGTGTCCGTTTTCCGTCACCCCACGAGGAGTGAGCATGTCCGAGATCAAGCTTTCCGCCACCCTGCGCGAGACCTTCGGCAAGGGTTCGGCCCGCCAGGCCCGTCGTGACGCCCTGACCCCGGGTGTCATCTACGGCCACGGCACCGCCCCGAAGCACGTCAACGTCGAGGGCCACGCCCTGATGATGGCGCTCAAGACCCCGAACGCGCTGCTGTCCCTGGACATCGCCGGTGCTGGCACCGAGCTGGTCATCCCGAAGGCCGTTCAGCGTCACCCCCTCAAGCGCACCATCTCGCACGTCGACTTCCTGATCGTCAAGAAGGGCGAGAAGGTCACGGTCGAGGTCCCGGTCGTGACCGAGGGCGACCTGGCCGCCGGTGGCAACCTGCTGGAGACCCTGCTGGCCGCCGTGTCCGTCGAGGCCGAGGCGACCCACATCCCCACCGAGATCACCGTCTCGATCGAGGGCCTGGAGGCCGGTGCGACCGTGCACGCCTCCGACCTGAAGCTCCCCAAGGGCACCTCGCTGGCCGTCGACGGTGAGACCCCCGTCCTGCAGGTCGTCGCCCCGCAGGCCGAGGAGCCGGCCGCCGACGCCGAGGCCGAGGGCGAAGAGGGCTGATCCTCGCCCTTCCTCATCAGCAGTTGCTGAACCGGCCGCCGTCCGGCTCCACTGGAGCGGGACGGCGGCCGTCTTCGTTTTCGTTCACGGTGTGAGGAGCTTTTGATGTCGGACGAGTCGGCGCCCTGGCTGATCGTCGGTCTCGGGAACCCGGGGGCGGAGTACGCCGGGAACCGCCACAACATCGGCTTCATGGTGGTGGACCTGCTGGCGGAGCGGATCGGCGGGAAGTTCAAGGCGCACAAGGCGCGGGCGCAGGTGCTGGAGGGCCGGATCGGTGCTCCGGGGCCGGCGAACCGGCGGGTGGTGCTGGCCAAGCCGATGTCGTTCATGAACCTGTCGGGCGGTCCGGTGACGGCGCTGCGGGACTTCTACAAGGTGCCGCTGGAGCGGATCGTGGCGGTCCATGACGAGCTGGACATCGACTACGCGACGCTGCGGCTGAAGCTGGGCGGCGGGGACAACGGGCACAACGGCCTCAAGTCGATGACGAAGTCGATGGGCCCGGACTACCACCGGGTGCGGTGCGGCATCGGCCGTCCGCCGGGCCGGATGCAGGTGGCGGACTTCGTGCTCAAGGATTTCTCCTCGACGGAGCGCAAGGAGCTGGACTGGTTCGTGGACCGGTCGGCCGACGCGGTGGAGTGCCTGGTCCAGGAGGGCCTGGAGCGCGCGCAGTCGACGTACAACTCCTGAGCCCGGGTACGGGGAAGCCCCCGCGCCGCCGTCCGGGAACGGCGGCGCGGGGGCTTTCGCGTGGGCGGCGTCAGCCGGTGTTGCGCAGTCCCGCGGCGACTCCGTTGACGGTGAGGAGCAGGGCGCGGGCCAGCAGCGGGTCGGGGTCCTCCCCGCGGGCGGCGGCGGCGCGCTGGCGGGCCAGGAGGGAGACCTGGAGGTAGGAGATGGGGTCGAGGTAGGCGTCGCGGACGGCGAAGGTCTGCTGGAGGACGGGGTGGGAGTCCAGGAGCTCCTTGCCGCCGGTGATGCGCAGGACCTCGCGGACGGTCAGCTCGTGCTCGGCCTCGATGCGGTCGAAGACGTGCTTGAGGTGGTCGGGGACGAGGGTGTCGACGTAGTGCCGGGCGATCCGCAGGTCGGTCTTGGCGAGGGTCATCTCGACGTTGGACAGGAAGTTGCGGAAGAAGTGCCAGCGCTCGCCCATCTCGGTGAGGGCGTCGTCCTGGCCGGCCTCGCGCAGGGCCTTGAGGCCGGAGCCGACCCCGTACCAGCCGGGGACGATCTGGCGGGACTGCGTCCAGCCGAAGACCCACGGGATGGCGCGCAGGCCGTCGAGGCCGGCGCCGGAGTCGGGGCGGCGGGAGGGCCGGGAGCCGAGGTGGAGGTCGGCGAGCTGGTCGACGGGGGTGGCGGCGAAGAAGTAGGACGGGAGGTCGGGGTCCTCCACGAGGGCGCGGTAGGCGGCGTGGGCGGCGTCGGAGACGACGTCCATGGCGGCGTCCCAGCGGGCGAGGGCCTCGTCGGACTGGCGGGGCGCGGTGTGCAGGGCGGATGCCTGCAGGGTCGCGGCGACGGTCAGTTCCAGGTTCTCGCGGGCGAGGGAGGGGACGAGGTACTTGTCGGAGATGACCTCGCCCTGCTCGGTGACCTTGATCTCGCCTTCGAGGGTGCCCCAGGGCTGGGCGAGGATCGCGTCGTGGGAGGGGCCGCCGCCGCGGCCGACGGTGCCGCCGCGGCCGTGGAAGAGGCGCAGGCGCACCCCGTAGCGGTGGGCCACGTCGCGCAGGCGGCGCTGGGCGCGGTGGATCTCCCACTGGCTGGTGGTGATGCCGCCGAACTTGGAGGAGTCGGAGTAGCCGAGCATGACCTCCTGGACGTCGCCGCGCAGGGAGACGAGGCGCCGGTAGGAGGGGTCGGCCAGCATCTCGTCGAGGATGACGTCGGCGGCGCGCAGCTCGTCGGTGGTCTCCAGGAGCGGCACGATGCCGATCTTGGCCCAGCCGGCGTGGAGGTCGAGGAGGCCGGCCTCGCGGGCGAGGACGGCGGCGGCGAAGACGTCGTCGGCGCCCTGGCACATCGAGATGATGTAGGACTCGATGACCTCGGGGCCGAACTTCTCGAAGGCTTCCTTGATGGCGGAGAAGACGCCGAGGGTCTTGGCTCCGGCGGCGTCGAGGGGGGCCGGGGTGGGGGCGAGGGGGCGCCGGGAGCGCAGTTCCTTGGCGAGGAGCTTGCCGCGGTAGTCGCGGGGCATGTCGGCGTAGCGCCAGGATTCCTCGCCGAGCCGGTCGAAGAGCTGGCCGAGGGCGTGGTGGTGGGCGTCGGCGTGCTCGCGGACGTCCATGGTGGCGAGCTGGAGGCCGAAGGCGGCGAGGGTGCGGATGACGCGGTCCATGCGGCCGTCGGCGAAGAGGGCGCCGCGGTGCTCGCGCAGGGAGGTCTGGATGAGGGTGAGGTCAGTGAGCAGCTCGGCGGTGCCGAGGTAGTCGCGGCCTTCCTCGTGCGGGATGCCCCGGGCGAGGCGTTCGCGGGTGTTGAGGAGCTTCTGGCGGATGCAGGTGGCCTTGAGGCGGTACGGCTCCTCGGCGTTCAGCCGCTTGTAGCGCGGGCTGATCTCGGGGAGGCGTTCGAGGTCGGCCTGGAGGGAGGCGAGCAGTTCCTCGGTGGCTCCGGTGTAGCGGATGGAGTTGGAGAGGAGTCCGCGCAGGAAGTCGACGAGTTCGAGGGCGTCGGTGATGCCGTGCTCGTGCTGGAGGATCAGGACGTCGCGGGTGACGTCAGGGGTGACGTTGGGGTTGCCGTCGCGGTCTCCGCCGATCCAGGTGCCGAAGGTGAGGGGGCGGGTGCCGGCGGGCAGTTCGACGCCGACGCGGCGCAGTTCGGCGGCCAGGTCCTCCAGGACGTCGCCGACGGCGCCGGCGTGGAGTTCGTCGAGGTAGTAGATGGCGTTGCGGGCCTCGTCGGCGGGCTCGGGGCGGACGACGCGCAGTTCGTCGGTCTGCCAGACGAGGTCGATGTTCTCGGCGAGGCGCAGGTCGTGGCGGCGGCGTTCGCCGGCGCCGGCGGCCGGCTCCTCCAGCAGGGCCGCGATGCGGCGCAGCTTGTTGAGGACGCTGCGGCGGGCGGCTTCGGTGGGGTGCGCGGTGAAGACCGGGCGGACGTTGAGGTTGCGTACGGTCTCGCGCAGGTGCTCGGGATCGGCGTCCTTGAGCATGTCGGCGGTGCGGGCGAGGAGCCCGCCTTCGGCGGCGCGGTGGGCGCGCAGCTCCTTGCCGCGGTGCACCTGCTCGGTGACGTTGGCGAGGTGGAAGTAGGTGGAGAAGGCCCGTACGAGCTTGGCGGCGGTTTCCAGGTCGGTGTCGCCGAGCAGGGCGGCGGCGGCTTCGCCGTCGGTGCGGGTGAGGGCGCGGACGCGTTCGACGAGGTCGAGCAGGTCCTGGCCCTCCTGCCGTACGAGGGTCTCCCCGAGGAGGTCGCCGAGGCGGCGGATGTCCGCCCGGAGTTCCGCGTTGGCGGTGGCTTCCGGGGTGGCGGGGGCCTGCTGGGCGGCCAGGGGGGCCTTGTCAGCACTGCTCACAGGTGCGGCTCCTTGCAGTGTTCGAGCGCTACTGGGCGGTGGGCTCCCGGCCGTGCGCGGCGTGGCCTCCCTCGGACATGGGTCCGGGGGAGCGCCGCTCCTGAGGCGTGGCTCGGGCTGCCCGTGCGGACCGCGCTGTCCGACGGGAACAGGATAGGTGTCCCGTGCGTGTGCCTGGGCAAACGTCTCACTGACCGAGTCGGACGGGGTCCGGAGGGCGTGTGCCGGCGCGGGGGCGGCTCCGCCGCGGCGGTCGCGCTCCTGTTGTCCGGGGTCCGGGTTTTGCCATACTTACCCTGCCGTAGGTTACGGGACCGTAGGGTCCTGGGGCCGGCGCGCCTCCCGACTCCTCTCACCCCCAGGGGACCCCCATGACCACGAGTCCCGATCTGATCGAGGGCGCGTCCGCGTCCTCCGAGACCTCCACGCCGTCCGCGACGCTCGGCGGCGAGAGCAAGCGGTCGATCGAGCAGATCGCGCTGCTGCTGTTCATCACCGTGCCGTTCGTGGCGCTGCTGGCGGCGGTTCCGCTGGCCTGGGGCTGGGGGGTGAGCTGGCTGGACCTGGGTCTGATGGTGTTCATGTACTTCCTGGCCTGCCACGGGATCACCATCGGCTTCCACCGCTATTTCACGCACGGTTCCTTCAAGGCGAAACGGCCGCTGCGGATCGCGCTGGCCGTGATGGGGTCGATGGCGGTGGAGGGGCCGCTGGTGCGCTGGGTGGCGGATCACCGCAAGCACCACAAGTTCTCGGACCACGAGGGCGACCCGCATTCGCCGTGGCGGTTCGGCGAGACGGTGCCGGCGCTGATGAAGGGCCTGTGGTGGGCGCACATCGGCTGGCTGTTCGACGAGGAGCAGACCGATCAGCAGAAGTACGCCCCGGATCTGATCAAGGATCCGGCGATCCGCCGGATCAGCCGTGACTTCATCTTCTGGACGATGTTCTCGCTGGCGATCCCGCCGCTGGTGGGCGGGCTGGTGACGATGTCGTGGTGGGGCGCGTTCACCGCGTTCTTCTGGGGCTCCCTGGTGCGGGTGGCGCTGCTGCACCATGTGACGTGGTCGATCAATTCGATCTGCCACGCGGTGGGCAAGCGTCCGTTCAAGTCCCGGGACCGCTCGGGCAACGTGTGGTGGCTGGCGGTGCTGTCGTGCGGGGAGTCCTGGCACAACCTGCACCACGCGGACCCGACCTCGGCCCGCCACGGGGTGCTGCGCGGTCAGGTGGATTCGAGTGCGCGGCTGATCCGCTGGTTCGAGCAGCTGGGCTGGGCGACGGATGTGCGGTGGCCGTCGGCGGCCCGCATCGATGCCCGGCGCAGGGAAGACGAGCCGAAAGCGGCATGATGGGGGACGTGGCGATCGACGGCGGTACTTCCAGCGGTGACAAGCCCCGGCGTGGCCGCCGGGTGAGGATGACGGGCGCGGAGCGGCGTCAGCAGCTGCTGGACATCGGCCGGACGCTGTTCGCGGAGAAGGGCTTCGAGGGCACGTCGGTGGAGGAGATCGCGGCGAAGGCCGGGGTGTCCAAGCCGGTGGTGTACGAGCACTTCGGCGGCAAGGAGGGCCTGTACGCGGTGGTCGTGGACCGCGAGATGCGCCAGCTGCTCGACGGGGTGACGGGGGCGCTGACGGCCGGGCATCCGCGGGAGCTGCTGGAGCAGGCGGCATTCGCGCTGCTGGACTACATCGAGTCCTACACGGACGGTTTCCGGATCCTGGTGCGGGATTCGCCGGTGGCGCAGTCGACGGGCACGTTCGCGTCGCTGATCAGCGATATCGCCACGCAGGTGGAGGACATCCTGGGGCTGGAGTTCAAGGCCCGCGGGTTCGATCCGAAGCTGGCGCCGCTGTACGCGCAGGCGCTGGTGGGGATGGTGGCGCTGACGGGCCAGTGGTGGCTGGACGTGCGCAAGCCGAAGAAGGCCGAGGTGGCGGCGCATCTGGTGAACCTGGCCTGGCACGGGCTGGACGGGCTGGAGTCGAAGCCGCAGCTGGTGGGCCGCCGCAGGAGCTAGCGGGTGGTACGACGGCGCCCCGCCACCGGATCTCCGGTGGCGGGGCGCCGTCATGCGGTGCGGGTGGTGCCGGTGGCGCGGGCGGCGGGCCTCAGGTGCCGGGCCTCAGGCGCCGCGCCTCCGGTGCCGCGGCTCAGGTGCCGGCGTGCGGTTCGAGGAATTCGAGCCGGTTGCCCACGGGGTCCTCGGAGTGGAAGCGGCGGTGGCCCGGCAGGTTCTCGTCCCAGACGACCGGCGCCCCGCCCTCCCGCAGTCTCTTCGCGTACTCCTCGATGCCCGTGACCCGGAGTCCGGGGTGGGCCTTGCGCGCGGGCCGGAAGTCCTCCTCCACGCCGAGGTGGAGCTGCACGGGGCCGGCGGCGAACCAGCAGCCGCCGCGGGCGGCGAGGACGGGCGGCTTGGGGATCTCGGTCATGCCGAGGACCCCCGCGTAGAAGGCCCGGAGCCGGTCCTCCGCTCCGGGCGGGGCGGCGAGCTGCACGTGGTCGACGGCGGTGAGCACGCTCATGCCTCCTTGCGGGCCACGGCGAAGATCCGCCGGAACGGGAAGACGGTGCCGCGCGGCCCGCTCGGGTAGGCCGCGCGCAGCCGGTCGCGGTATTCGGCGAGGAAGGCGTCGACGGCCTCGTGGTCCTCGCCGAGGGCGGTGAGGACGGGCCGCAGGGCGGTTCCCTTGACCCAGTCGAGGACGGGGTCGGGGCCCTGGAGCAGCTGGTGGTACGTGGTCTCCCAGACGTCGGCGTCGCAGCCGAGCTCGGTGAACCGGGCGAGGTATTCGGCGGGTTCGAGCAGGTGGATGTAGCGGGCGCCGTGTCCGGCGAGCCGGGAGCGCCAGCGCGGGGTGTCGCACTGCTCGGCGAGCAGGGCGTGGCTGGGGGCGGTGAAGTTGCCGGGGATCTGGAAGGCGAGGGTGCCGCCGGGGCGCAGGCCGTTGATCCAGGGGCCGAAGGAGCCCGCGTGGCCGGGGACCCACTGGAGGGCGGCGTTGGAGACGATCAGGTCGTAGGGCTCCTCGGGCAGCCAGCCGGCGATGTCGCCGTGGCGGAAGTCGAGGCTGCCGCCGCCGGGGGTGGGGCCGGCGTGCTCCTCGGTGGCGCGGTGCAGCATCTCGCGGGAGAGGTCGAAGCCGGTGATGGCGGCGTCGGGCCAGCGTCCGGCGAGGAGTGCGGTGACGTTGCCGGGGCCGCAGCCGAGGTCCGCGATACGGGCGGGGGCGGTGGGGAGTTCGGGTATGCGGTTGAGGAGGTCCAGGAAGGGCCGGGCGCGGTGGCCCGCATGGCGGAGGTATTGCTGGGGGTCCCAGGTGGGGGCGGAGGGCGCGGTGGACGTGGGGGTCCCTGCACGCGTGGTATCGGAATACATGTTCGAGCCTCCCTGCTGGCGGGGCGATCGGAAGCGGAATCCGGTCCGGCCCCGTCCATGCCCCATGCTCGCCGCAATTATATCTCGACGTCAAGATACTTGATATAGAGATGCATGGCATGAAGAGACTTCACGTCGACAGACCCCTTACACTGATCGGCATGGAGGACGAGGTCGACCGACTGGTTGCGGCGTGGCGCCGGGAGCGCCCTGACCTCGACGTGGAACCACTGGAAGTGCTCAGCCGCGTCAGCAGGCTCGCACGGCATCTCGACCGCGCCCGCCGGCTGGCCTTCGCCGAGCACGGGCTGGAGCCCTGGGAGTTCGACGTCCTCACCTCCCTGCGACGGGCCGGCGCGCCCTACCAGCTCTCCCCCGGCCAGCTGCTGACCCAGACCCTGGTCACCTCCGGCACCATGACCAACCGCATCGACCGGCTCGCGAAGAAGGGCCTGGTCGAGCGGCTGCCGGACCCCAACGACCGCCGCGGGGTGCTGGTGCGCCTCACCCCCGAGGGCCGGGACCGCGCCGACCAGGCCCTCGCCGGGCTGCTCGCGCAGGAACGGGCGATCCTCGCCCAGCTCTCGCGGAGCCAGCGCGGCGATCTCGCCGGGCTGCTACGCCAGTTGACCGCTCCGTTCGACAACATCCCCGGCTAGGTCCGCCGGCCGTACCCCGGCCCGCCGGGCCAGTGCCACCGCCGCCAGCGTGGAGTGCACGCCGAGCTTGCCCAGCACGTTCTGCATATGGGTGCGGACCGTGTGCGGGGACAGGAACAGCCGCGCCGCCACGTCCTTGCGGCCCAGCCCCGCCACCATGCAGCGCAGCACCTCGTGCTCGCGCGGCGTCAGCGATTCCACCAGCCGCTCGCTGTCGGTACGGTGCTTGCGCGCGGCCGTGAGCTCACGCAGTACCCCGGTCAGCAGCGCGGGCGGCAGGTGCGTCTCCTCCCGCAGGACCCCGCGGATCACGGCCAGCAGCCGCGACAGCGAGCAGTCCTTGGCCACCCAGCCCGAGGCGCCCGCCTGGAGCGCGTGGGCGGCCCGGCGCGGTTCGTCGCGCTCGGCGAGCACAACCGTACGGACCCCGGGATGGGCCACCCGCACCCCCGCGACCAGCGCGATCCCGTCCGGGACGGCCGGTGGCGGCCCGGCGCCCGGCTCCCGCTGGGCGGGCACGGCCCCGGCGACCATGCCGAGATCGGCGTCGACCAGCAGGACGTCGAAGCGGCGGCCCTCCGCCACCGCGCGTTCGAGGCAGCGCAGGGCGGCGGGGCCGCTGCCGGCCGCGGACACGTCCACGTCCGGCTCGGCCGCGAGCGCGGCTGCGAGCGATTCGGCGAAGATGCGGTGATCGTCGACGACGAGAACCCGGATACGAACCACAAAACCCCCAAGGGTAGGGGAACGGACGACGGCGGGCACGGCGCCCGGACCGGGTGATCCGCAGCCGCCCGGCCGCCGCCGAGACATCACTGCACTACCCCGGAGCGAACGCCGTACCCGACGGTCTCGACCCCTGAATCAACACCGGCCCCCACCGGTGTCACGCATCAGCGTAGGGCCGGGGAGCCTGCGCGGTTGGCCGAATAGCAGAAGTTTTCCCGCCGATTTACCGGAGCATGCGCGCGGCGCGGCTCGGGCCGTGGCCGGATTTCGACGGCGTGCGGAAGCCGGGCGGCGGCCACCCGGCGGGCTCGTGCCCCGGGCAGATGCGCGGGGGGTGTTTCACCCGGCGTGTGCACGCCGGGCGCCCGCGCACGGCGCCCGGCCGCAGCGCACGGCCGGACGGCCCGCGCCCCCTCAGGCCCCGTCGTGGCCCGTGGTGCGGGCGAAGTTCCACGCGTCGCTGATGATGCCCGTGAGGTCCGAGCGGTTCGGGGTCCAGCCGAGGCGTTCGTGGGCGGTGCGCGCCGAGGCGACGAGCATCGCCGGGTCCCCGGCCCGGCGCGGGGCGACCACCTCGGGGATCTCCCGGCCGGTGACCTTGCGGACGGTCTCGACGACCTCGCGCACCGAGAAGCCGCTGCCGTTGCCCAGGTTGCAGATCAGGTGCTCGCCGCCGGTCGCGGCCTCCAGGGCGGCCAGGTGGGCCTCCGCCAGGTCGGCCACGTGGATGTAGTCCCGGACGCAGGTGCCGTCCGGGGTGGGGTAGTCCTCGCCGAACACCGAGATCGACTCCCGCTCGCCCAGCGCGACCTGGAGCACCAGCGGGATCAGGTGGGTCTCGGGGCTGTGGCGCTCGCCGAAGCGCCCGTAGGCGCCGGCCACGTTGAAGTAGCGCAGGGAGACGGCGGCCAGGCCGTGCGCCACGCACTCCCCCGCGATCATGTGGTCGACGGCCAGCTTGGTGGCGCCGTAAGGATTCGTCGGGGCGGTCACCGAGCTCTCGGTGAGCAGGCCCTCGGTGGGCTCGCCGTAGGTGGCGGCCGTGGAGGAGAAGACCAGCTTCGACACCCCGGCGCCGCGCATCGCGGCGAGCAGGGCCAGGGTGCCGCCGACGTTGTTCTCCCAGTACTTGCCCGGGTTCACCACGGACTCCCCGACCTGCGAGGAGGCCGCGAAGTGCAGCACCGCGTCGAAGGAGGGGTCCATGTACCGGGCAGCGTCCTGGATGCGGCCCTCGATGAACGCGGCGCCCTCGGGGACGCCCACGCGGAAGCCGGTGCTGAGGTCGTCGAGGACGGTGACCTCGTGGCCGGCCTCCAGGAGGTGGGCCGCCACCACGCTGCCGACATATCCGGCGCCGCCGGTTACCAGGTACTTGCTCACTCGCCTACTGCCTCTCGCGCGGGAGCACGCGCGGAGCGTGCGCGTGCTTGGGCACTGGCTTACCCGATGCGGCGCCCCCGGGGGAAATCGGCCCCCGTGCGAGGCCCCGCGCGGGCCCCCCGCGCGACACCCCGCCGCCCCGCCCGCGGTCAGCCCCGCGCGCCCCCGGCCGGCTGCCCCGGCAGGGCCCGGTCCAGCAGTCCCGTACGGGCGGCCAGCGCGGCCGCCTCCAGCCGTGAGCCCACGCCCAGCTTCATCAGGACCCGCTGCACATGGGTCCGCGCGGTGCTCGGCGCGATGGCCATCCCGGCGGCGATCAGCCGGGTGTCCTCGCCTTCCGCAACCCGCACCAGCACCTCCACCTCGCGCGGGGTCAGCAGGCGCAGCAGCCGGCTGCCCTCGTCGTCGGGCTGGGCGGCGGGGTTCAGCAGTTCCGCGAAGGCCCCCTGGAGCAGCTGCGGGGCGATGGCGGCCTCGCCCGCCCGTGCCTTGGCCAGGGCCCGCTCGACGCCTTCGATGCGCTCGTCCTGGCGTACGTACCCGGAGGCGCCCGAGGCGAAGGCGGCGGCGATGCCGCGCGGACTGGGCACCGGGCCGAGGACCACCACGGCGGTCTGCGGGCGCTCGCGCTTGATGCGCACCACCGGTTCGAACACGCCGGGCTCGGCGGGGGCCGCCGTACCGAAGAGGCAGACCTCCGGGGCGCGGCTGATGACCAGCTCGGCGGCGCCCCCGGCGGGGGCGGCGGCGGCCAGGACCCGGTGGCCGCGCAGTTTCAGGGCAGAGGCCAGCGCCTCGGCCAGCAGCCGGTGCTCGTCGACCACGACGACCCGTACGCCCATTGAGGAACCCACCCCCCACCCTTCTGCCCCGGCAAGCTACACGCTTGTTCGACGGTGCGCCGGGGATACCGCGCAGAAGCCCCCGATCGGTACGGACCGTTCGGGGGCTCCTGGGGCGGTGCGGGGCGTCAGCTCGCGCTGAACGAGACGAACAGGTAGTCCTGTTCGGCCTTGTCCGAGTACGGCTTGCTGACGTTCTGGCGGGACATGAAGAGCTTGCCGTTGCGGTAGCGCAGCTCGGAGGAGAACTCGGGCGAGAAGGAGGTCTCCGTGCGACGGGTCTCCTTGTCGGCCGGGTTCTCCATCAGCACGGTCTCCTTCATCGTCATGCCGTCGATGCTGACGATCTGGCCGCCCTTGTCGTACGGGGGGATCTTGTAGGCGATGATGCTGCCGCCGTCCATGCGCAGCGGGTACATCGTGTACCGCTCCCCCGCGTCGGCGCGGTCGGTGGTCTGCTTGCCGGTCTCCAGGTCGAAGGAGAGCAGTTCGTTGGTGCGGCTGCCGGACGCCTGGCCCTGGTGCTCCAGGGAGGGCACGTAGATCTTGCCGTTGCCGACGACCATGTGCGAGCACTTCTCGACGTCGGTGGAGCCGCACTTGGCGGCGAAGTCGCCGGAGGCGAGCGGGATGCGCGCCTTGAGCTCGCCCTTGGGGTCGAGGACGAAGAGGTCGCTGACGCCCTTGCCGCCCTTGGCGGTGTTGCCGACGTCGGCCGCGAGGATCAGCGGCTTGGTGGAGACGATGTGGGCGTACTCGATGCCCGGGGAGAGCTTGTAGGAGAGGCTGGGCGCCCCGGTGGCGGGGTCGAGGAGCTGCCCGTAGAGGGTGTAGTTGGGGCTCTGGCCGCACTTGCGGATGACGGCCAGGGCCTCGCCGCCGGCGTAACCGGTGTCGCGGCAGCTCTCGTTGTCGATCTTGGGCAGCCACAGGGACTTGCCGTCGGCGAGGTTCCAGGCGGCGCCGCCCGCGGAGACCCCGGCGGCGGCGACGGTCTTGCCGCTGACGGTGACCTCGGAGAAGGAGACGGGCTTGTCGCCGCCGTTGGCGCTCTTGGCGTTGCCGGACCAGGCGAGCTTGCCGGCCTCCAGGTCGATGACGCCGACCTCGGTGCACGGCGGGTACTTGTTCTCGGGCGTGCCCTGGGCGGCCTTGAAGAGCACCGCCGTCCGGTTCTCGCTGATGTGCGGGGTGGCGCCGCAGATCTCGCCGGGGAGCGGGATCTCCCACTTCTTCCCGCCGTCGACCAGGTTGTAGCCGACGATCTTGGAGACGTCGGACTTCACGTACGTGGAGTCGGTCAGCCAGGAGCCGTTGACGGCGACGAGGTCGGCGACCTTCGGGTTCGGCTGGCTGAACAGCGGCTTCGACTTGGTGTTGCCGGGGACCTTCTCGCTGCCGGGCGCGGCCTGCTGGCCCTTGTCGCCGCCGGGGGCGCCGCTGGGGTCGCTCTGCGCGGTGTCGTCGGTGCCGCCGTCGCCGGAGGTGTACCAGAGGCCGCCGCCGATGATGAGGACGATCGCGAGCAGGGCCGCGCCGACGATGACCAGCTGGTTGCGCTTGTCGTTGCCGCCGCCGGGCGCGGGCGGCTGCGGGGCGCCGGGGGCGCCGTACGGCGAGGGCGCGCCCTGCTGCGGGTAGCCGTAGCCGGGGACCGCCTGCAG
>NZ_JBEYVX010000024.1:0-82421 GCF_040644195.1 Streptomyces sp. NPDC047014
TCGGGCCCCCCGCCTGGGGCGCGACGGCGGGCCCGGCGCCGGGCGCTGCCGGGGGCGCGGAGCCGCGTACCGCCTCCTCGGCGGGGGCGGGCGGGGCAGCGGTCAGGACGGTGGGGGCGGTGGGGGCGGCGGTTCCGGTTCCGGTGCTCATACGGATGCCTGCTCCTTCTCCAGTTGCTGGGCGCGGGCCACCTCGTCGTGGAGCAGGGTCCAGATCTCGTGGCGATGGCGGGCGAACTCGGGGCTGGACCGCAGGTCCTCGCCCTGCGGTCCGGCGAGGCCGGTGCCGGGGGCGGCGCCGCGCTCGCCGAAGGCGACGGGCACGATCTCCTTGATCCGCCCGGGGCGGGAGGTCATGACGGCCACCCGCTGGCCGAGGTAGACGGCCTCCTCGATGCCGTGCGTGATGAAGACGACGGTCTTGCCGGTGCGCTGCCAGATGCGGCGCAGCTCGTCCTGGAGGGATTCGCGGGTCTGCGCGTCGAGCGCGGCGAAGGGCTCGTCCATCAGCAGGACGTCCGGGTCGTAGGCCAGGGAGCGGGCGATGGCCACGCGCTGGCGCATACCGCCGGAGAGCTGGTGCGGGTGGCGGTCCTCGAAGCCGGAGAGGCCGACGAGGTCCAGGAACTCGGCCGCCCGCGCCCTGCGTCGGCGGCGCGGGACCCCGGTCGCCTCCAGGCCGAATTCGACGTTCCCGAGCGCCGTCCGCCACGGCAGCAGCGCGTACTGCTGGAAGACGATGCCCCGGTCCAGGCCCGGCCCGGTGACCGGCCGGCCGTCGAGCAGGATCCGGCCGGAGGTCGGCGTGGACAGTCCTCCGAGGAGGTCCAGGAGGGTGGACTTGCCGCAGCCGCTGGGGCCGACGACCACCAGGAACTCCCCGCTGCGGATCTCCAGGTCGATGCCGTCGAGGGCGGTGAAGTCCCCGAAGGTCTTGCGGACGTCCTCGAACACGATCTTCGCCATGGGCGCCGTCACCCCTTCCCGTACTGGTTGAAGTCGTTGGTGTAGAGGTCGGCGGCCTTGAGCTGCCCCTCCTTGACGTCGCCGCGCTTGCCGAGCCAGTCCAGCCACACCTGGAACTCCTTGTCGGAGATGCGGCCACCGGTCTCGGCGACGCCGTAGGAGCGCCAGTACTTGAGGGTGGCGGTGTCCTCGTTGCGGCCGCGCTTGGTGACGATGTCGGTCATCCGGGCGATGACCTCCTCGCGGGGGGTGGTGCGGGACCACTCGATGGCCTTGGCGACGCCGGTCACGAAGGTCCGTACGGTGTCCGGGTTCTCCTTCACGAAGCGCTTGGTCATCACATAGGTGCCTGCGCTGAACGCGCCGAGCAGTTCGAAGTCCGTGAACAGGGGGCGGATGCCGCCGGCGGCGAGCGCCTTGTCGCGCAGTACTCCGCCGAGGACGGCGACGTCGATCTGCTTCTGTCTGAGGGCCTGTTCGGTGTTGACCGGCGGGACGACCAGGGATTCCACCTTGTCGATGTCCGCCTTCGACAGCCCGCCGCGGCCGAGGTAGATCTCCAGCATGGCCTGGGCGTGGGCGCCCAGGGTGTTCATGCCGACCTTCTTGCCGACGAGGTCCCGGGCGGAGCGGATGGGACTGTCCTCCAGGACGTAGTAGCCGCTGAAAGAGTGCTGGTCGGAGCCGTAGTAGGAGATGACGGCGGTGACGGGGGCCTTGCTGGCGGCCAGTTTGACCACGGCGCCGTTGAAGGCGCCGCCGAAGTGGATCTGGCCGGTGGCGGCGGACTGGATGTCCTGCGGGCCGCTGATGGTGTTGCCGATCCACTCCAGCTTGAGGTCGCCGAGGTGTCCGAGGTCGGCGGCGAGCTCGGGGAGCGTGACGGCGCCGACGCTGCCCTGGTACTTGAGGGTGGTGACCTGGCCGCCGGAACCGGAGGCGGTGGCCCTGCCGCAGCTCACCGCGGCCGCCGAGATGCCGAGCAGGGTCAGGAACTGGCGCCGGGAGGTGGTGGTCGAGGTGAGGGCTGCGGGCATGGCGGGTCCTTGGGTGGGTCGGTACGGGTCGCGGGGGCTACGGGGCGGGGACGGCGAGCGGGGCCCGGTGGTACGGGGTCTCGGTGTGGGGGGCTTCGGCGGGCGGGGCGTACGCGTGGAGGGCGTCCGCGAACTCGTCGACGGCCTGGTAGAGGTCGAGCTCCGCCTCGGGCCGCAGCCGGTCGGGGCCCGCGCCGCGTTCGACGGAGGAGTCCAGGACGAAGCGGCCGGCGCTGACGTGCCGGGCACCGAGGGCGCTGAGCACGGGGCGCAGGGCGTAGTCGATGGTCAGGACGTGGGCGAGGCTGCCGCCGGTGGCCAGCGGCAGGACCGTCTTGCCGGCCAGGCCGTCCTGCGGGAGCAGATCGAGGAACGCCTTGAGCAGGCCGGTGTACGAGGCTTTGTAGACGGGGGTGGCGATGATCAGGCCGTCGGCGGCGGCGACCGCTTCGAGCGCCCGGCGGATCTCGGGCTCGCCGCGCCGGGCGGCGAGCAGATCGGCGGCGGGCAGGTCGCGCACGGCGAGACGGTCGATCCGGAAGCGGGTCCCTGCCGGGGAGGCGGTGTGGGCGAGTTCCAGGTGGCGCAGGGCGTGTTCGACGACGACGGCGGTACGGGAGTGGGCGGAGGGACTGCCGGTCAGGGCGAGCAGCTTGGGCACGGGGGCTCCTTGGGCGGCGTACGGTCTCTGGCTCTGCGGGGTCAGGCGGCGGAGGTCGACGCGCCGGAGGGGATGCCGAAGGCCGGGTCCGGGACGGTCTCCGGGCTGATCAGGCGGGACGGGGCTCCGTCGGGCCCGACCGGGATGTCGCCGTCGACGGTGACGCGGCGCAGGGTGCGCTCGTGGTCGTCGGAGTCGTCCACGCCGTAGTGCTGGGTGGCGCGGTTGTCCCAGATCGCGACGTCGCCGGGCTGCCACTGCCAGCGGACCGTGTTCTCGGGGCTCTCGATGTGGGCCTGGAAGAGGTCGAGGAGCGCGCGGGTGTCCCGGCCGGTGAGGCCCTGCACCCGCTGGACGAAGTTGCCGAGGAGCAGGGTGCGTTCGCCGGTCTCGGGGTGGACGCGGACCACGGGGTGCTCGGTGAGGAAGCGGGTGGAGGTGAACACCTCGCGGTACTGGGCCAGCGCCTCGGGCACGGCGTCGGGGCGCAGGGCGGCGTAGTCGTACTCGTTGGAGTGCACGGCGCGCAGCCCGTCCGCGAGGGTGCGGAGGGGGGCGGGGAGGTGGGAGTAGGCGGTGGCCGTGTTGGCCCAGAGGGTGTCCCCGCCGTACGGGGGGATGGTCACGGCGCGGAGGATCGAGAAGGCGGGGTAGGCGGGGACGAAGGTGACGTCGGTGTGCCACTGGTTGGCGCGGGCGCCGTGGTGGGAGTCGATACCGAGGGCGTAGCGCCCGTCGGCGGACGGCACGGTGGGATGCGCGACGGGCGCCCCGAGCAGCCGGGCGAACCCCTCGTGGCTCTCCTCGTCCAGGTGCTCCTGCCCCCGGAAGAACACCACCTTGTGCGCGAGCAGAGCCTCCCGAATCCCGGCAATAGCCCCCTCCCCCAACTCCCCACCCAGCCGAACCCCCCGAATCTCGGCACCGATCCGCCCTCCGATCTTCCGGACGACGAGCTCGGTGGCGGTGTCGGTGACGGTGTCGACGGCGACGCTCATGATGTGCCTCCAGGGCGGTAGCGCGGCGGATTATTTCCGCAGCGGAAGTAATAGCGGTACGAGAACCACTGCCACACGGGACAGTGAACGAACGGGCAGGTCAGGGCCCGAACCACGCGGCCGCACGGACGCAGCGGTGTTGCGGTGGGGCCCCTGCGACGGCACTCCGGCCGCACCAACCCGGCAACGGGCCGGTCAGGCCGACGCACCGTCGGGTCAGTCATGCCGACGCAGACAGGCAGGCGAGCCCGACACAACAGCGGGGCGGTCTTACCCATGCGCCAGCGGGCCAGAGGGACCGACACGTCAGCGGATCGGTTGGGTGAACGTGACAACGAGGCGATGAAGCCGACACGGCGCGGGATCGATCACGCCGAGGCGGCAGCGGGACGGTGGGGCAGACGCGCCGGCGGGAGGGCTGGGCGGACGCGACAACGAGGTTGTGCAGCCGACGCGGTAGCGGATCGATCACGCCGCAGTGGCAGCAGGACAGTGAGGCAGACGCATCAGCAGAAGGGCTGAACCGACGCGACAACGAGACGGTCAGGCAGACGCGGTGGCGGATCGATCGTGCCGAGGCGACAGCGCGGCGGTCGTGACGGCGGGGACCGACGCGGCAGCGAGGCAGTGCAGCCGGCTCGACCGAAGACGGTCGCACCTATGGGGGCTGACACGGCAGCGAGGCGGCAGCGGGGCGGCTCAGGCTCGGCGTGCGGTGGCCGGACAGCGGCCCGGACACGCACCGGGCGCGGTACACGGGCCGGTGGTGTGGAGCCGCGGGGCGAGAAGTTCGTTCGCGGTCATGGCCTGGAGCCTGTCAGCGCCCCGGAGACCGGTCAACCCCCGCCCTCATCCGGACACCCACCCCCACCCCACACCGCTCCACCCCTCCCGACCTGCGCTTTCACCAACCGACACCCCACTCCTAACGGCCGAAAACCGTGGCCGGATTTCACACCCACGCAACGCCCCCGCCACGCCCACGCCTCATCCCCCACCCGACAACCCGTTCCCCCGCACGTCCGGGCGTACCACCCGCACGCCCCGGCCCTCGGGCGCCTGCGTGGCGCGGACGCGCAGGGCCGATCAGGGCCGATCAGGCCCTGCGGGCTCCCCCGGCAGAGCGCGGGCCCGCGGCCCGCAGCCCCCTCGGCCGCAGCCGGGACGACACCGGCCCCGGCCCCGCCCGCGACCCGGCATGATCAGTGGCGGGAGCCGTGAGCCCGGCCCGACCCCACCCCACCCGCCGCCCCCAGGAGGCCCCCGTGACGCTCGTGCCCGGTGATCCGCGGGCCGTGGCCAATGCTGCTGCCGTGCTGCGGACCGTGCTGGAGTGCGGGCCCGTCGCGCGGAGTGAGGTCGCCGCGCTCAGCGGGCTGAGTCCCGCCGCCGTGTCACGGCAGGCGACCGGGCTGCTGCGGGCCGGGCTGCTGCGCGAGCTGCCCGCGCCCGGCGCCGGCACCGGCGGCGGGGTCGGGCGGCCGCGGGTCCCGCTCGACCTGCACACCGGCGCCGTCGGCGGCCCCGTCGCGGCCGGCCTGCACATCGGCGTGCCCTCCGCCACCTTCAGCCTCGTCGACCTGCGCGGCACCCTCCTCGCCCGCCGGACCTTCCCCCACCAGCACCTCCCCGCCGCCGGCCTCTCCGCCGCGATCGCCGCCGCACTGGCCCGGTTCCTGGCCGAGTACCACACCCCCCGCCGCCCCCTCCTCGGCCTCGGCGCCGCCCTCGGCGGCTGGGTCGACCCCGAGGAGGGCCGCGTCGTGCACCACCCCGGACTGCACTGGCGGCACAAGCCGCTCGGCGCCGAGCTGTCCGCCGCCCTCGGTCTGCCCGTGCACGTCGACAACCACGCCCGCGCCGTCGCCCGCGCCGAGATCCTCTTCGGCCGCCCGGAGGCCCGCCGCAGCCTCGTGCACCTCTTCATCGGCAACGTCGTCGACGCCGCCTTCGGCATCGAGGGCACCGTCCACCAGGGTCCGGGCGCCGCCGCCGGGGACGTGGCGCATCTCCCGGTCCCCGGTTCCGGCGTGCCGTGCGCGTGCGGACGTACCGGCTGCCTCCAGGCCACCGCCTCCGACACCGCGCTCGGTGCCGAGGCCGTGCGCCGCGGCATCGTCCCGGACCCCTCCGTCCCGCTGCTCGTGGACGCGGCCGCCGCCGGCGACCCGCGCGCCGACCGGCTGCTGCGCGAGCGGGCCCGCGCCGTGGGCCGGGCGGCGGCGCTCCTGTGGGATGTCTTCAATCCGGCGGTCATGGTCGTGACCGAGCTCGCGAGCGTGCTGCACGAGGGCTATCTGGGGGAAATCCGCGGCGCCGCGCTCGCGCACTCGCACGTCTGCGACGACCCCGAACGCATCGTCGGCCCGCACGCCGGTCCCGCCGTACTCCCGGAAGCGGCGGCAACCGTGCTGCTCAGCCGGGTGTTCCGCGATCCGCTCGGTCCGCCGCGAGAGGGGGAGATCACACCGGACGGTATGGTGCACCCCTGAGCGCCCGCCCTAGCATTCGAGCCATGACGGTCCTGCCTGACGACGGGCTCTCCCTGGCCGCCGAGTTCCCTGACGCGACACATGAGCAGTGGCAGCGCCTTGTAGAAGGCGTACTGCGAAAGTCGGGCAAGGAAGCCTCCGGCGAGGCAGCAGAAGACGCGCTGTCCACCCGACTCGAGGACGGGCTCACCACCCGCCCGCTGTACACCGCGCCGTCCGAGGGGACGGCTCCCGACACCGGTTTCCCCGGATTCGCCCCCTTCGTGCGCGCGGGCCGGCCCGAGGGCACCACCGCGACCGGCTGGGATGTGCGCCAGCGCCTCGCGGGCACCGACCCGGGACGGCTGAACGAGGCCGCCCTCGCCGATCTGGAGAACGGCGTCACCTCCCTCTGGCTGACCGTGGGCGAGGGCGGCATCCCCGTCGACGGGCTCGCCCGCGCCCTGGACGGGGTCTACCTGGACCTCGCCCCGGTCGCCCTGGACGCCGGAGCCCAATACGCCGAGGCCGCCCGCGCGTTGCTGGACCTGTACACCGAGCGCTCGGTGGCTCCGGAGGCCGTGCGGGCCTCCCTGGGCGCCGACCCGCTGGGCCACGAGGCCCGTACCGGCGAGGCGCTGGACCAGGCCGCTGCCGTGGAGCTGGCCCGGGAGGCCGCCGCCGGTCTGCCGGGGGTGCGCGCCCTGACCGTGGACGCGCTGCCCTACCACGAGGCCGGCGGCAGCGCCGCCGAGGAGCTGGGGCTCTCGCTGGCCACCGGCGTCGCCTACCTGCGCGCCCTCTCCGCAGGTGGGCTGGACGTCGAAGCCGCGCTCGGGCAGCTGGAGTTCCGCTACGCGGCCACCGCGGACCAGTTCCTCACCATCGCCAAGTTCCGCGCCGCGCGCCGCCTGTGGGCCCGCGTGGCCGAGGCGTCCGGGGCGCCGGAGGCGGGTGCGCAGCGCCAGCACGCGGTGACCTCGCCGGTGATGATGACCCGCCGCGACCCCTGGGTGAACATGCTGCGCACCACCGTGGCCTGCATGGCCGCGGGCGTGGGCGGCGCGGACTCCGTCACCGTGCTCCCCTTCGACCACGAGCTGGGCCTGCCCGACGCCTTCGCGCGCCGGATCGCCCGCAACACCTCCACCATCCTGCTGGAGGAGTCGCACCTGGCCCGCGTGATCGACCCGGCAGGCGGCTCGTACTACGTCGAACGCCTCACCGACGAACTCGCTCACGCGGCCTGGGAGTTCTTCCGGACCCTGGAGAAGGCCGGCGGCCTGGCCGCCGCGCTGCGCTCCGGTCTGGTCGCCGAACGCCTCGCCGCCACCTGGGCCGAGCGCTCCAAGAAGCTCGCCAAGCGCCGCGAACCGATCACCGGCGTCAGCGAGTTCCCCCTGCTGTCGGAGAAGCCGGTGGTCCGCGAGCCCGCGCCCGCCGCCCCCTCCGGCGGCCTGCCCCGCGTCCGGCGCGACGAGGCGTACGAAGCGCTGCGTGCCCGGAGCGACGCCCATCTGGCGGCGACCGGCGCCCGCCCGCGGATCTTCCTCGCGGCGCTGGGACCGGCGGCCGCGCACACCGCCCGCGCCACCTTCGCCTCGAACCTCTTCCAGGCCGGCGGCGTAGAATCCGTACACGACCCGGTGTCCGTGGACGCGGACACGGCCGGTGCGGCCTACACCGCGAGCGGGGCGGACGGCATGGCCGTGCTCTGCTCCAGCGACGCACTGTACGCGGAGCAGGCCGCGGTCGTGGCCGGGGCGCTGCGGGCGGCCGGGGCGCGGACCGTGTTCCTCGCCGGGCGGCCGGGCACCGCCGAGGCTTCCGTGGACGAGTACGTCTTCGCCGGCTGTGACGCCGTCGCCGTGCTGTCCTCCGTACTCGACCGGATGGGAGTGCCGTCGTGAGCATCCCCGATTTCTCCGAGCTGGCGCTCGGTCCCTCGGCCGCCGCCGCGGTCTCCGAGGAGCAGTGGCGGTCCTCCGTGAAGGAGTCCACCGGCACCGCGGCCGCGGACCTGCTGTGGGAGACCCCCGAGGGCATCGGCGTGAAGCCGCTCTACACCGGGCGGGACGTGGAGGGCCTGGACTTCCTGCGCACCTACCCGGGCGTGGCCCCGTACCTGCGCGGCCCGTACCCGACGATGTACGTCAACCAGCCCTGGACGATCCGCCAGTACGCGGGCTTCTCCACGGCCGAGGAGTCGAACGCCTTCTACCGGCGCAACCTGGCCTCCGGCCAGAAGGGCCTGTCGGTGGCCTTCGACCTGCCGACGCACCGCGGCTACGACAGCGACCACCCGCGGGTGACGGGCGACGTCGGCATGGCGGGCGTGGCCATCGACTCGATCTACGACATGCGGCAGCTGTTCGACGGGATCCCGCTGGACAGGATGTCGGTGTCGATGACGATGAACGGCGCGGTGCTGCCCGTTCTCGCGCTGTACATCGTGGCGGCGGAGGAGCAGGGCGTCTCCCCCGACAAGCTGGCCGGGACCATCCAGAACGACATCCTCAAGGAGTTCATGGTCCGCAACACCTACATCTACCCGCCCAAGCCCTCGATGCGGATCATCTCCGACATCTTCGCGTTCACCTCGCAGAAGATGCCTCGGTACAACTCGATCTCCATCTCCGGCTACCACATCCAGGAGGCCGGGGCCACGGCCGACCTGGAGCTGGCGTACACCCTGGCGGACGGGGTGGAGTACCTGCGGGCCGGGCAGGCCGTCGGGCTGGACGTGGACGCGTTCGCGCCGCGCCTGTCGTTCTTCTGGGCGATCGGCATGAACTTCTTCATGGAGGTCGCGAAGCTGCGCGCGGCGCGCCTGCTGTGGGCGAAGCTGGTGAAGCAGTTCGACCCGAAGAACGCCAAGTCGCTGTCGCTGCGCACGCATTCGCAGACCTCGGGCTGGTCGCTGACGGCGCAGGACGTCTTCAACAATGTGACGCGTACGTGCATCGAGGCGATGGCCGCGACCCAGGGGCACACCCAGTCCCTGCACACCAACGCCCTCGACGAGGCCCTGGCGCTGCCGACGGACTTCTCGGCGCGCATCGCCCGCAACACCCAGCTGCTGCTCCAGCAGGAGTCGGGGACCTGCCGGTCGATCGACCCGTGGGGCGGCAGCGCGTACGTGGAGCGGCTCACCTACGACCTCGCCCGGCGCGCCTGGCAGCACATCGAGGAGGTCGAGGCGGCCGGCGGCATGGCGCAGGCCATCGACGCGGGCATCCCGAAGCTGCGCGTGGAGGAGGCCGCGGCGCGCACGCAGGCGCGGATCGACTCGGGCCGGCAGCCGGTGATCGGCGTGAACAAGTACCGGGTGGAGAACGACGAGGCGATCGATGTCCTCAAGGTCGACAACTCCTCGGTGCGGGCGCAGCAGATCGCCAAGCTGCGGCGGCTGCGCGAGGAGCGCGACGAGGCGGTCACGCAGGACACGCTGCGGGCGCTGACGAACGCGGCCGAGCGCGGGGAGGGCAACCTGCTGGCCCTGGCGGTGGACGCGGCGCGTGCCAAGGCCACCGTGGGGGAGATCTCGGACGCGCTGGAGAAGGTGTACGGGCGGCACGCGAGCCAGATCCGTACGATCGCGGGCGTGTACCGGAACGAAGCAGGCGAGTCCCCGTCCGTGGAGCGCACGCGGGCGCTGGTGGACCGGTTCGAGGAGGCGGAGGGCCGCCGTCCGCGCATCCTGGTGGCCAAGATGGGCCAGGACGGGCACGACCGCGGCCAGAAGGTGATCGCGACGGCCTTCGCCGACCTGGGCTTCGACGTGGACGTCGGTCCGCTGTTCCAGACCCCGGCGGAGGTGGCCCGGCAGGCCGTCGAGGCGGACGTCCACGTGGTGGGCGTGTCCTCGCTGGCGGCCGGCCATCTGACCCTCGTACCGGCGCTGCGCGAGCAGCTGGCGGAGGAGGGCCGCGAGGACATCATGATCGTCGTGGGCGGGGTGATCCCGCCGGCGGATGTCCCGACGCTGCTGGAGATGGGTGCGACGGCGGTGTTCCCGCCCGGAACGGTCATTCCGGACGCGGCCCACGACCTGGTGACGCGGCTGGCCGCGGACCTGGGCCACGAGCTGTAGGCGGGCGCCGGTGCCGAAGATCGACATCGAGGCTTACGCGAAGGGGGTGCTCGACGGGAAGCGCGCGTTCATCGCGCGGGCGATCACCCTCGTCGAGTCCACCCTGCCCGCGCACCGGGCGCTCGCGCAGGGCCTGCTGACGGAGCTGCTGCCGCACGCGGGCCGGGCCCGGCGGATCGGCATCAGCGGGGTCCCGGGGGTGGGCAAGTCCACCTTCATCGACGCCTTCGGCACGATGCTGACGGGGCTCGGCCACCGGGTGGCGGTGCTCGCGGTGGATCCGTCGTCGACGCGGACGGGCGGCTCCATCCTGGGTGACAAGACCCGGATGGAGCGGCTGTCGGTGGATCCGGCGGCCTTCGTGCGGCCGTCGCCGTCGGCGGGGACGCTGGGCGGGGTCGCCAAGGCCACGCGCGAGTCGATGATCGTGATGGAGGCCGCGGGCTACGACGTGGTCCTCGTCGAGACGGTCGGCGTGGGCCAGTCGGAGACCACGGTGGCCGGGATGGTGGACTCCTTCCTGCTGCTGTCCCTGGCCCGTACGGGTGACCAGTTGCAGGGCATCAAGAAGGGCGTCCTGGAGCTGGCCGACGTCCTGGCGATCAACAAGGCGGACGGCCCGCACGAGCGGGACGCGAAGGCCGCCGCCCGGGAGCTGTCGGGCGCGCTGCGGCTGATGCACCCGGTGGACGCGGCCTGGACCCCGCCGGTCCTGACGTGCAGCGCCCGGGAGGCTACGGGGCTGGACGAGGTGTGGAACCGCCTGGAGCAGCACCGGACCCTGCTGGAGGCGGGGGGCCGGCTGGCGGCGAAGCGGGCGGCGCAGCAGGTGGAGTGGACCTGGTCGATGGTCCGCGAGGAGCTGCTGGAACGGCTGCGCGGGAATCCGGCGGTACGGGAGCTGGCGCCGGGCCTGGAGGCCGCGGTCCGGGCGGGCACGCTGACGCCGACCTCGGCGGCGGACCAGCTCCTGGCGGCTTTCGGCGGCTGAGGGCGGGGTGCGGGGCGGCTGCTTCGGCGCCGCTGAGGGCGTTGAGGCCGAGCGCGCGGCGGCTGAGGCCGGTGAGGCCCGTGGAGCAGGACCGGCCGGCGCCCTCGGGGCGTCGGCCGGTCGTGCGCGGCGCGGCGGCGGGGCCGCGCCGGGGGGCTCACGCCTCGACGAGCACCGAGCCGGTCGGGGTCAGGGCCTCGCGCAGCAGCCGCACCTGCTCCACCGTGTTCTCGGTGGCCAGCAGCGCGGAGAGGATCGCGATCCGGGCCTGACCGGCGCGCAGCGTGCCGGTGGGCACGGCGCCCGCCGCGACCAGGTCCACGGCGCCGCCGTGCGTGTAGATCTCGGTGACGGGCCCGGCCATGACCCGCGTGGTGAGCGCGACGAGCACGCCGCGGGCGACGGCCGCGCGGACGGCGTCGACGATCTCCGGGGTGGCGTTGCCCGCGCCGGTCCCGACGAGCACGATGCCGCGGGCTCCGGCCTCGACGGCGGCGTTCAGCAGGACCGGGTCCCCGTCGGCGTGGTGGACGACCACGTCGACGCGGGGCGGGAGTTCGGGCATCGCGGGCAGCGGGAGCGGCAGCGGGCGCTGCGGGGCGCGCAGGATGGTGACCTTGCCGAAGCCGACCTTGCCGAGGAGTTCCTTGGAGGGGTCGGCGAACGCGTCCAGGGCCACGGCCTGCGTCTTGACGGTGCCGCGGGCGGCGTGGACACGTCCCGCGAAGGCGATGAGCACGCCGAGCCCGCGCGTGGTGGCGGCGGTGAGCAGCGCGTCGTACAGGTTGCCGGGGCCGTCCCCGTCGGCGGTGCCCATGGGCAGCTGGGAGCCGGTGAGGACGACCGGGCGCGGGTCGTGGTGGTGGAGGTCGAGGAGGAAGGCCGACTCCTCCAGGGTGTCGGTGCCGTGGGTGACGACGATGCCGTCCACCTCGGGGTCGGCGAGGACCTCGTGCACGGTGCGCAGCAGGGTGAGCTGGTGGGCGGTGGTGAGCCGGGGGCTGTTCACGCTGAACAGGTCGACCACCTCGACGGTGACGCCCTCGGGCAGCGGCGCGGTGGCGATGACCTCGTTCCCGTCGGCGTCGGCGGCGAAGCCGGAGCCCTGCCAGCGGCTGGCTATCGTGCCGCCGGTGCTGATGACGACGATCCGTCCCATGCTGCGTGGCCACCTTTCATTCGACGCTCGTACATATGTACTCAAAGCAGCAATGATAGAGCGATCCGGGCGCAATGTGCTTGCGCCTTCCGCCGGGGCGGCCGAGAAGCCATGGGGGATAATTGCGTCATGGACGCAATCGACCGCGATATCTTGCGCGAGCTTCAGGCCGACGGGCGGCTCAGCAACCAGGAGCTGGCCCAGCGGGTCGGACTGACCCCCTCCCCTTGCATGCGCCGGGTGCGCCAGCTGGAACAGGACGGGGTCATCCAGGGCTACCGCGCCGTGATCTCCCCCGAGGCGGTGGAGCGCGGCTTCGAGGTGCTGGTCTCGGTGGAGGTACGGCGCGACCGCGAGGCCGTCGAGGCGTTCGAGGAGGCCCTCCAGGACATCCCGGACGTGATCGAGGCGTACCGGCTCTTCGGCAGCCCGGGCTGCCTGCTGCGCATCGCCGTCGCGGACCTGCGCGCCTACGAGCGCCTGTGGATCGAGAAGCTGACGGCCCTCTCCGGTATCACGGAGGTCAACTCGCAGATCATCATGAAGCGCATCAAGGAACCGACGGGCCTCCCCGTGGACCTCTGACGAGGGCGCCGCCACTGGCATGATCGTCCGATGACTGACGACCCGCGCGAGCACCCCTCCAAGGTGGCCGGAGACCGCGCCTCCCTGACCTCGTTCCTCGACTACCAGCGCGCCACCCTGGCGATGAAGTGCCAGGACCTGAGCGCGGAGCAGCTCAGGCACACAGCGGTCCCGACCACCGGGCTGACCCTGCTGGGGCTGGTCCGGCACATGGTCGGCGTCGAGCGCAGCTGGTTCCGGCTGGTACTGAGCGGAGAACCGGTGGCACCCGTCTGGCCGGGCGCGGACGGCGGGCGGTCCGGCGCATGGGAGGTGGCGGACGCCGACGCGGACGAGGCGTTCGCCCGGTGGCACGAGGCGTGCGAGCACTCCCGTACCGTCACCGGCTCCTTCGCCTCGCTCGACGACACGGTGGAGTTCGACGGAGAGGTCATCTCCCTCCGTTACGTCCTCACACACATGATCGAGGAGTACGCCCGCCACAACGGCCACGCCGACCTGCTGCGGGAGGCGATCGACGGCCGCGTCGGCGAGTAGGTGACCGGAAGACCGGACACGGCGGAGAACATCAAAAATCTGGTGCAAGGTGTGTCGATGCCGGCGCGGCGCGCCGTCCGGTCCCCACCCATGGACGAATGCGGAGTGGTTCATGAGCATCAACCCCTTAGCCGACGACCGCGGCGACACCGACAGCGGCACCTCCACCGACACCGGGCGGTTCTACGTCCTGCTGAACGACGAGGGACAGCACTCGCTGTGGCCGTCCTTCACCGACATCCCGGCCGGCTGGCGGATCATCTTCGGCGAGGAGAGCCGCGAGCTCTGCCTGGAGCACGTCGAGGCGAACTGGACCGCCCTGCGGCCCAGAATCCCGCACGACACGGTCACCGCCGAACCGGTCTCCATCACGGTCTCCGTCGCCGCACCATGAGCCTGTGCGGGCTGTCCGGCCGGGGCCGGACAGCCCGCACACGGCGTCCCCATCTCCCGAGGGCGGGAGCGTCCGGCCCCCGCCCCGGTCCCGGCCTCAGCTCCGCGCCTCGCGGCGGAAGGCGGCGCGGGCCCACAGGTAGCCGAGGAGGCTCAGGGCGATCCCCCAGCCCAGCGCCAGCCACCCGCTGTTGCCTATCTCCGTGCCCAGGAGCAGCCCGCGGAGGGTGTCGGTCATCGGGGTGAAGGGCTGGTACTCGGCGAACCAGCGCAGGCCGGCCGGCATGGACTCCGGCGGGACGATCGCGCTGCCGAGGAAGGGCAGGAAGGTCAGCGGCATCGGGGCGTTGCTCGCCGCCTCCACACTGCTGGCGCCCAGGCCCATCGCCGCGGAGAGCCAGGCGAGGCCGAAGGCGAGCAGCGCGAGGATGCCGAGGGCCGCGAGCCATTCCACGAGGGTGGCGTTCGGCCGGAAGCCCACCAGCAGCGCGACCCCGATGACGATGGCCAGGCTGATCATGGTCTGCACGACATTGCCGACGACGTGGCCGGTCAGGACCGAGGACCGGGATATCGACATGGTCCGGAAGCGGTTGATGATGCCCTCGGTCATGTCCGTGCAGACCGAGACGGCGGTCGAGACGGCGCCGGCGGTGGCCGCCATCAACAGGATGCCGGGGGCGACGAAGTTGGTGTAGTCGTCCCGGTCGCCCGTACCGCCACCGGGCAGTTCGATGCCGGCGCCGAGCGCGCCGCCGAAGACGTACACGAACAGCAGGAGCATCAGGACGGGCATCGCGACGATGGATATGGTCATCGAGGGGTAGCGCCGGGCGTGCGTGAGGTTGCGGCGCAGCATCGTCATCGAGTCGCGCATCGCGTAGGTGGTGCTCATCGCCGCGCCTCCTTCACCGTGTGGGCGGGGCTGGGGACGGACCGGGCGTGGTGGCGGGAGCCGTCACCGGTGAGGGCGAGGAAGACGTCGTCCAGGTCGGGCGTGTGGACGGTCAGCGCGTCGGCCTCCACCCCTGCGGCCTCCAGCAGGTCGAGTACGGAGCGCAGCGCGGGGACGCTGCCGTCGCTCGGTATCTGCAGGGTGAGCCGTTCCTCGTCGCGGGTTTCGAGGCCGAGGCCGAGCCGCCGGGCGGCGGTGTCCAGGGCCGGTTGGTCGGAGAAGCGGAGGCAGATGTGGCCGCCGGGGATCCGGCGCTTGAGCTCGTCCGCGGTGCCCTCGGCGACGATGCGGCCCTGGTCGAGGACGGCGATCCGGTCCGCGAGCTGGTCGGCCTCCTCCAGGTACTGCGTGGTGAGGAAGATGGTGACGCCGCGGGCCGTGAGCTGCTGGATCAGCTGCCACATGGTGCGGCGGCTGCGCGGGTCGAGGCCGGTGGTGGGCTCGTCGAGGAAGATCAGGCTCGGATCACCCACGAGGGTCATCGCCAGGTCCAGCTTGCGGCGCATACCGCCGGAGAAGGTCGCGGCGGTCTTGCCGGCGACCTCGGTGAGGTCGAACTGGTCGAGTAAGGCGGCGGTGCGGCGCCTGCCCTCCGCCCGGTCGAGGTGGTGCAGGTCCGCCATGAGGAGCATGTTCTCCTCGGCGGTCAGCAGCCCGTCCACCGCGGCGAACTGGCCGGTGACCCCGATCCGGCCCCGTATCGCGTCCGCCTCCCCGCGCAGGGAGTGCCCGGCCACGGTCGCTTCGCCGGCGTCGGCGGCGATGAGCGTCGACAGGATCTGGACCGTGGTGGTCTTTCCCGCGCCGTTCGGTCCGAGCAGGGCGAAGATCGTGCCCGGCTGCACCTGGAGGTCGATCCCGTCGAGGACGAGCTTGTCCCCGTACGCCTTGCGCAGGCCGGTCGCGCTGATCCCCTGGGGCGGGGCCATCCGCTCTGCCTGTTCCGTCGGATCCGTCTGATGCGTCTGATCCATCTGTTCCCTCGTGGCACTCATCGCGCCTCCTCCGATTCCTGGTGGTCGTGGGTCGGGGCCGCGGCGTCAGGCGGCGTGCGCACGCTGGATGGTGATGTCACCGAGGCTGGTCCTGGCGTGCACCTTGACGGTCTCCGCGCCCGCGGCGGGGCCTTCGGTGGCCCCGAGGGCGCTGTGGACGTTCCCCGCCTTGGAGCTGACGTCCAGCCAGGCGGCGGTGCCCTGGCGGATCCCGACGTCGAGGTTCCCGGCCTTGGTCTGGAGATCGACCGTCCCCCGCGCCACCTCCTCGATACGGACATGTCCGTTCGAGCTCTTGGACGATACGGAGCCGTGCGCGCGGCCGACGGTGATGTTCCCGTTGGCCACCTTCAGCCGCAGCTCTCCCGCCACCTCGTCCAGCCAGGTGTTGCCGTTGGAGTTCTTGATCTCGGCGTCACCGCCGATCGAGCGCACCCGCACCTCGCCCGACCCGCTGGTGATCTCGGCGTCGCCCGCCGCGCTGTCGAGGTGGATGTCCCCGTGGTGGGTCCGCAGCCGCACCGAATCGGCCCGGTCGAGCCGGATGCTGCCCGCACTGGTGCGGATCTCGCACTCCCCCAGGCTGCCCGTGCAGGTGATGTCGCCCAGCTCCAGGGTGCCGTTGAGGCGCGAGCCCTCGGGCAGGGCGACCTCGACGACGACCGCGCCGCGGGCGCTGAACAGGCCGCGCGCCTTCGGGGTGCGGACGGTCAGGGTCCCCCCGGTGAAGTCCACCCTCGTGTCCTGCGCCGCACGCTGGTCGTCCTTGTCGCCGGCGGTGCGCGGCTGGACCTCGACGACCACCTCGGCCCGGTCGGCGGTGGTGATGCGGGCGACGCCGATCTCCACATGGAGGGTCGCGGTGATGGGTCCCGTGGTCTTGTAAGAAGGCATGGCTGTCCCGTCCTCGTGGCTCTGGTGGCCGTCCCCGCTCCGGGGACGTGAAGGTGAAGAGAGTGTCGGGCCCTGGCGGGCCGAGGTAGCGCCCGCCCGCGGCGCCGGGCAGGCCCTAGCCGACCCAGCCGGTGAAGCTGCGGCCGCTGCTGCCGTGGTGGGGGGCGGGGCCCTCGGCCGGGCGGCCGCCGCCCTGTTCGAGAGCCCCGGAAACGGCTCTCACCAGCCAGGCGTTGAGCGAGAGCCCTTCCCGGGCGGCCGCCTGCTCGGCCCGCGCCTTGACGTGGCCGGGGAGCCGGAGGTTGATCCGGGCGGTCCCACCGTCCTCCCCCTCGGGCACCGGCGGAGGCGCGGAGGGCAGCTGATGCGCCGCCTCCAACGCCCCCGCCACGAAGGGCTCGTCCTGCGGCGGCGCGGTCACGACAAAGTCCGGTTCGAGTCCGCGGAGCCGCACATCGACCGACCCGGGAGCGAGCTCCCGGGTGACCTCCCCCATGGCGTCCGACAGGGCGTTCAGGAGGATCAGCCGGGTGGCCGATTCGAGCGGTGCGGTCATGCGCTCGGCGAGAGCGCGGGCTTCTTCGCCGCCCGCTTCGGCGGCCACCGCGAGCTCGTGCCGAAGGCTAGCGACATAGGGCGTCAGGTCCATGGCCCCAGCATGACACACCCATGGCACCATGTCGAGCCAATCTGGCACCACAGGTGCCACCATCTCTAAAACACCAGGTCAGCAGTGGCGCCAACCTGAGCCAATCGGAGCCATCCAGAGCCACACTGAGCCATTCCCTACCGAAAAGCCTCCGGAGTCCCCGCCCCACCCCCGTCCGTCCACCACACGCCCACGCTCAGCCGGACCAGCAGCCAGCCCCCGTCCGGCCCCCGCCGGAACTCCCACTCATAGGGGCCTCCCATCGCGAACGGAGCCCCGCTCTCCTCCGCATCCTCCGCCTTCCCCGCCTCCTCCGTGACGGCGAGGAACCACATGTAGCCGACCCCGGATGCCCGGTCCCCGCCCCCGGCGGCGCCGGCTCCCCCGTCCCCCTCCACCTCGAAATGCGCGTTCAGCACGTGGTGCTGCATACGCCGGAAGGGCGCCTCCGCCCGCTCCACCACCTCCCGGATCGCCGCACGCCCCCGCGTCACCCCCCACGGCCCGAAGTCCAGCTCCGCGTCCTCGGCCCAGCACCCGATCCAGGTGTCCCAGTCCCCGAGGTCCAGCGCCCGCCACCCCCGGATCAGCAGGCCGCGCAGCGCCTCCTTGTCCTCCAGCACCCGCACCCGCCGCGCCAGGTCCGCGTAGTCCCCGGCCCCAAGCTCCCCGTGCCCCACCGCCGCGCCCCTCACTGCGCACTCGCCACAGGCCGTACGACGATCTCGTTCACGTCGACCTCCGGCGGCTGGGACACCGCGTACGCGATCGCGTCGGCGATGGCCGAAGCCGGCAGGGCCACGGCCCGGTAGGCCCGCATCGCCTCCCGCGCGGCCGGGTCCGCGATGCCGTCGGCGAGTTCGGACTCGGTCACGCCCGGGGAGACCAGGGTGACCCGGACCCTCCCGTCCGACTCCTGGCGCAGCCCCTCCGAGATCGCCCGTACGGCGAACTTGGTGGCGCAGTAGACGGCCGCGGTGGGCGACACCTCGTACGCGCCGACGGAGGCGATGTTCACGAAGTGCCCGCCGCCCTGGGCGCGCATCACCGGCAGCCCGGCGGCGATCCCGTGCAGCACACCGCGCACGTTCACGTCGATCATCCGGTCCCACTCCGCCAGTTCCAGCGCGGCCAGCGGCGAGAGCGGCATCACGCCCGCGTTGTTGACCAGCACGTCCAGCCGCCCGTACCGCTCGGCCGCCGCGGCCACGAAGGTCCGTACGTCGTCGGCGTCCGTGACGTCCAGGCGCCGGAACTCCGCCGTCCCGCCCGCCTCGTTGATCTCCTTGCTCAGCGCCTCCAGCCGGTCCGTGCGCCGGGCGCCCAGGAGCAGCCGGTGGCCGTCCGCGCCCAGCCGCCGGGCGGCCGCCTCCCCGATCCCGCTGCTCGCGCCGGTGATCGCCACAACTTTTGTCATGCTGCCCTTCCCAGGTCCGAGAGGCGCCCGTTGGCGCCCCGGACCGAGTCTGGGCAGGCCGGAGGCCCGCAACCAGGGCGTACCGCACCCAGGCGGGCCGCCACCCCGCGCCCTAGCCTGGGGGGCATGACCGCCAACCACCTCGGAGAGTTCCTTCGCGCCCGCCGTGCGGCCCTCCAGCCCCAGGAGGTCGGCATGGCCAGCCATGGTGTGCGCCGCGTGGCCGGGCTGCGCCGCGAGGAGGTCGCCGTCCTGGCCGGTATCAACGTGGACTACTACACCCGCCTGGAACAGGGCCGCGAACGCCACCCCTCGCCGCAGGTCCTGGACTCCCTCGCCCGCGCACTGCGGCTCACCCACGACGCCCGCAGCCACCTGCACCACCTGGCCGGGTCCGGAACCGCCCCCGGAAGCCGCCGTTCCGCCGCCAGCGGCGCGGTGGACCCGGCCCTCCGCCGGCTCCTGGACGGCCAGACGGGCGCCCCGGCGTTCGTCATCGACGAGACCCTGGACGTACTCGCGGCCAACTCCCTCGCCTACGCCCTGCACTCGCCCTTCGAGCAGCCCGGCAACCTGGCCCGCATGATCTTCCTCGACCCGGCGGGCCGGCGCTTCTACGTCGACTGGGACTCCAGCGCCCGGACCGCTGCGGCCCATCTGCGCCGCGCCGCCGGGCTCGCTCCGGACGATGCCCGGCTGCGCGCCCTCGTCGGGGATCTCCGCGCGCGCAGCGCGGAGTTCGTACGGCTCTGGAACACGCACGACGTCCGCGAGAAGACCCAGGGCACCAAGCGCCTCCTGCATCCGGAGGCCGGCCCGCTGACCCTCGCCTACCAGTCCTTCGACGTTCGCGCCGCCCCCGGCCAGCAGCTCGTCGTCTACCTGCCCGCGCCCGGCAGCGCCGACGAACGCGCCCTGGAACGGCTGGGCGCCGCCGACACGGGCGGGCCCGGTACGGGAGCTTCCCGTACCGGGCCCGCGCGCACGCCGAGCCGGCCGAAGGTCAGTCCGTGATCGGGATCGCGCCGTTCACGGAGCCCGGGACGGAGACGGCCGCGCCGCCCGTCGCGACCTTCGCCGCTCGGCCCGTACGGTCACCCGCCAGCCCGCGCAGCATCTCGCCGAGGTCGATCCCCGTAGCGGAGCCCAGCAGTTCCATGCCCTGCGCCACGTTGTCCGTCACCGTCCGGGAGAGCTTCGAGGCACCGTCCGTGGAGATGACCGTCATCTTGTCGATGGCGCCGAGCGGTTCGGCCGCCTTGGCGACCACCTGCGGCAGCGCCTCCACCAGCATCTGGAGCATCGCCGCCTCCCCGTAACGCTCGAAGGCGTCCGCCCGCTGCCGCATGGCCTCGGCCTCCGCCGCGCCCTTGGCGGCGATGGCCGCGGCCTCGGCGTCGCCCTCCAGGCGGACGGCGTCGGCGATCGCGGCCCGGCGGGCCCGCTCGGCCTCACCGCGCTTGGCGCCCTCGATGGCCTCGGCCTCCGCCAGGGCCCGGCGGCGCTGCTTCTCGCCCTCACCGGTCAGACGGGCGCGCTCGGCCTCCGCCTCGGCGGCCGCGATCCCGGCCAGCCGGTCGCCCTCCGCCTGCTTGACGCGGGCGATGCGCTGGGCCTCGGCCTGCTGCTCGGCCTCGTACCGCTTGGCGTCGGCGGGCTTGCGGACCTGCGTGTCGAGCTGGCGGTCCGTCAGCGCGGCCTGGCGCTCGGCCACCTTCTCCTGCTCGGTGAGGATCTGCTGCTGACGGTCGGCGTCGGCCAGCGGACCGGCGGCGCTCGCCAGCGCGGCGGC
Source organism: Streptomyces sp. NPDC047014 (assembly GCF_040644195.1). Classification (NCBI taxonomy): domain Bacteria; kingdom Bacillati; phylum Actinomycetota; class Actinomycetes; order Kitasatosporales; family Streptomycetaceae; genus Streptomyces; species Streptomyces sp. NPDC047014. The sequence goes on from NZ_JBEYVX010000024.1 coordinate 20,594, forward strand.
CGCGTCGGTCTCGGCCTTGATCTCCGCCTGGCGCAGGTACAGGGTGCGCTGCGCGAGCGCGATCTCCTCCTCCGCCTTGAGCCGGGCCTGCTCGGCGGCCCGCCGGGCATTGGCCTCCGCGATATCGGCCTCCTGGCGGGCGCGGGCGGCCTCGGGGCGGCCCAGGTCCTCCAGGTAGGAGCCCTCGGTGGTGATGTCCTGGATCTGGAAGGCGTCCAGGACCAGGCCCTGCCCGGAGAGGCTGGCCTCCGCCTCCTCCGCGACCTGCCCGGCGAAGGCGGCCCGGTCGCGGATCACGTCCTCGACGGACATCCGGCCGACGATCGCGCGCAGCGCGCCGGACAGCACCTCCTGGGTGAAGCCGACGATCCCGTCCTGCTGCTGGAGGAAGCGCTGGGCGGCGGCCCGGATGGCGTCCTCGGTCCCGCCGACCTTGACGATGGCCACGCCTTCGAGGTTGGCCTTGATGCCGCGCAGGGTGACCGCGCCGCGCACCGCGACGGGGATGTGCCGGCTGGACAGGTCCAGGCTGTAGCGCTGCTGGACGAACGGGACGACGAACACGCCCCCGCCGACCACGACCTTCTGGCCGCTGTTGTCGGTGAACACCTGCCCGGTGTCGGGATCGGTGGACCGCTTCCCGCGCCGTCCGGTGATGATGAACGCCTCGCTGGGGCCGGCCACCTTGTAGCGGGTGACGACGACGAGGGCCAGCAGCACCAGGAGTACGACGACTCCGATGGCAGCCGTGGCGACTGGACTCATGAGAATTTCCCCCTGCCTCCCCGAAGGGGCAGATCGGTGAATGGACTACGTGTGGCGGGCGCGCGGCGGCTCAGCGCTGGACGGCGCGGCGGCTCAGCGCTGGATGGCGCGGACGGCCACCGAGGTCAGCGACGGCGTCGCCGTCACCCAGATCTCGGCCCCGCGCTCCACCGGCGCGTCGGCGGTGGCGGCGTACTTGACCGGCTGCCCCGCGAGCGACAGCAGCACTTCGCCGTACCCGCCGCGCGGGATGGCGGTGACGACCCGTCCGGCGACCCCGACCAGATCGGCCCGCTGCGGCGCGCCGCCGCCGTCCCCGAGCAGGGTCCGGCTCAGGCGGTAGGCCCCCCAGGCCGCACCCGTACCGGCCAGGGCCCCCGCGGCGGCCGCCGCTCCCGGCCCGAGTCCCGTGGACCCGAGCACGATCGCCCCCGTGAAACCGAGCATCGAAATGAAGCCCGCGACCACCGGGAGCGACAGCCACCCGTCGAACAGTCCGCCCAGAGCGCCGTCGAAAACTCCCTCCAGCACCCCGTCGAACACCAGCGCGGTGGCCAGCACCACGATTCCCCCGATGCCGAGCCCAAGAAACCAGCCCATGGGCCACCTCCCCCGTCTGACCACCGTTTCCGCCGGACACCGACAGAATGCCTGCGGCCCGGACGAGCGCACATTGCCTGCCGTCGGCAATCTTTACGCTCCTTTAACGCACCCCGGGGTGAGCCGTGGGCAAGCCTCCCGGGCTGCGCCGCGCCGCTTCCGGGTGTAGAAGCGCTGTACGAGACGAGAGGAGGCCCGATGGAAGCGACGGTGCTGCTCGTCGCCCTCGTCCTCGCCGCGCTGGTGATCAGTACGGCGGTCGAGGAGCTGCGCACCCCCGGCCGGGGCCGGGCCCGTTGGGCCTTCCTCAGGGACGGCAGGGCCCTGGCGGCCGGCGCCATACTGGTCCTCGTACTGGGCTGCTTCGGCTGGATCCTCGGCGGCGGCCAGGGCCTGCTCTGGGCCTGCCTCGCCGGGTTCCTGGCCGCGTACGCGACGAACTCGCGCGGCCGGGACACGTAGGTCCGGCGGTGCGGCTCAGCCCTGGTCCCCCTCGGGCCAGCCCAGCAGCCGGGCCCCGATCGCCGCGGTCTGGAGGGTGTAGCGGTGCCGCGGGTCGGCCGGATCGTGCCGGGTGAGGGTGTGGATGCGCTGGAGGCGGTACGTGAGCGCCCGCACGCTGAGCGAGAGCAGGCGGGCGGCCTCGGTGGCCACGCAGCCGGTGTCGAAGTAGGCGTGCAGGGTGTCGAGCAGCGGCCCGGCCCCGCCGCGGGCCTGGCGCAGCGGGCCGAGGGTGCTCTCCACCAAGTCCTCCATGGCCTGCCGGTCGCGGCCGAGGACCGGGTAGACCAGCAGGTCCGCCGCGTACAGCACCGGGCCCTCCAGGCCGACCCGCCCGGCGAGGTCGAGGGCGCCCAGCGCCTCCTCGTAGGACTGGACCACCCCGCCCGGCCCGGGGTGGGTCCGCCCGACGGCCACGCGACCGCCGTCCGTGGCCGCGTACGCCCGCTTCGCGAAGTAGGTCAGGACCTCGGGCTGGTCCCCGGAGGCCACGCAGACCAGCCGGCCGTCCTTGGTCGCCACCAGGATGTGCCGCTTGCCGAAGCGGGAGAGCACCGCCTCCTCGATGCCGCGGGCGACGGGGAAGCCGTCGTCGTACGGCTCGCGCGCCTCGGCCACGGCCACCCCGTGCGCCTGCGACAGCCGCAGGCCGAAGCGGGCGGCGCGCTCCGCGAGCCGGCCCAGGTCGCTGCGGCCGTAGAGCAGGTCGTCGATGAACTCCCGCCGAGCCCCCTCCTCGCGGCGGACGGCGTCGTTCTGCGCGCGTTCGTAGCCCTCGACGAAGGCGTCCACGGCCTGTTCCGCCGGGCCGAACATGCGCACCCCCTGGGCGGGCGGGAGCTGTGCCTGCGCCTGGTGGGCGGCGGCGAGGTGGGCGCGTATCAGGAGCCGGAGCCGGACCCCGGCCTCGGCCGCCCGCGTACCTTCCCGGCGGCGGCCCTCCAGCTCGTCGCGCGTGAGCCGGCGGCCCGTGGCGCAGGCGTCGCCGAGCATCCGCCGGTAGTCCTCCAGGAACTCCTCGGCCGCGTACAGGTCCGCCACCGTCTTTCCCCTCCCCCGATGCGTGATCACGTGTGATCGACAGGGCACCAGGGTGTCACGGCTGTCCGGGGACTCCCGTCCCGCCGACCGGGGCTGTGGACAACCCGGTCCGGCTCACTGACCTGGGGTGGCGGCGGTGTGCCGGCCGAGGAGTTCGGCCAGGCCGCGGCGGGTGGCCGCCACCACGACCCGGTCGGGCGCCGTCAGGACGTAGCCGGGGTGCAGCTCCCAGACCAGCCCCGCAGCGGGGCCGGTCCGCTCCTCGGGGGCCACGGACAGATCCGGACGCCGGTCCTCCGGAGCGCTGGTGTCGAGGGCGACCACCCGCCAGGCTCCCGGACGGAACGACTCCGCGACGGTCCGCCCCTCCAGCCGCGGATGCCCGGCCACCTCCAGTACGGCGAACAGCAGCACGCGCCGCTCCACCGGTACGGCCCCGAGGATCCGACGGCCCATCATGGCGCCCGCGAAGGCCGGCGCGGCCAGGTGCGTGACGCTGCGGCTGCGCGTGAGGGCGTCGGGGTGGGCGGTGCGCAGGGTGCGGTAGACGGCGGTGGCGAAGTCGTCCTCGTACAGCCGCATCACCACCCGCAGGTCGGAGCGGACCGCCCGCGCGTACAGGGCCGATTCCAGGTTGGTGGTGTCCGAGCTGGTCACCGCCAGCAGGGCGTGCGCGCGGTGGACACGTGCCGCCTCCAGCACCCCTTCCTCCGTGACATCACCGAGCACCACGGGGACGCGCAGCCGCCGCGCGAGGGGGATCCCCCGGGCCTCGGGGTCCGATTCCACGCAGACGACGGGGATCTCCAGCTCGCGCAGCCGGGCCAGCACCCGGGTCCCGATCTTGCCCAGCCCCAGCAGCACCACGTGCCCCGACAGCCCCCGGGGCACCCGGCGCAGGGCCGTCGCGGTGCGGAAGGCGCCCAGCCCTTCCAGGGCCGCCGCCACGAGCACGGGCAGCAGGAGCAGCCCCACGATGCCGGCCAGGATCTGGAGCAGCTTGCGTCCGGGCGGCTCCGCCACGGCCGGCTCGTTGATCGCGAACAGGTCGAGCAGGGTGACGTAGGCGGCGTGCACCGGATGGTCCCCCGTGGTCACCCATGCCGCCACGGCCAGGGCGGCCACCGCAGCGGCCACCCCGGCGAGCGACCACCGCAGCCGTCGCGAGAACAGCGAGGCGACGGGCAGGGCCGTCGCGGCCAGCCGGAGCGGCGCGGTGGGGCCGACGTAGGACACCGCCTCCAGCGCCACGATGCCCCGGCCGGTCGCGGCGGCGACGGCCCGGTCGTCGGGCAGCAGCCGCGGCCCCCGGCTCCCGCTCCCGTCCGGCCCGTCCGGGCCCTCGGATCCCTCCGTTCCGGCCGGGTCGCCGGTGGTCGCGGACAGCAGCGCGAGGGTGCAGAGCCCCGGGTCCGCGACCTGCCCGGGCCCCGGAGGCGTACGCTCCACCGCCCGCAGCAGCAGCCCGTCGGCCTGGACGACCTTGCTGGTCCCGGCCACGGCCGAGGCGGCGAGGGCGGGTGCGGCCGTATCGGCGTCGGAGAGCACGGTGGTCGAGGCGTCCAGCTCGCGCAGGTCGAGCCCCGGCTCGGCGACCACGGCCGCCTGGTCCAGAAGCTCCTCCAGGTGCTGGCCGAGCCTGCGGTTGTAGAGCCGGATCACCAGCCGGAGCCTCGGGTTGAGCCGGCGGGCCACCAGCGCGGCCCGCAGATTCGTCTCGTCGTCCTCGTACACGAGGGCCAGCGCGGCGGCGCTCGCGACCCCCGCCGCGATCAGCACCTCCTCCTCCGGCTCCGCCGCCTCCACCACCCACGGCCCCGCCTCACCACCGGCGCGCCGGCTCCCGGGCACCCCGCCCCGCCGGCGCACGGCGGGCTGCGGCGCCCGCGCGGTGGGCACGACGAGCGTCACCCGCTCCCGGTACACGTCCTGGAGCTCCCGGGCCAGCCGCCGGGCGAGCCCGTCGTCCCCACAGACGACCATCCGCCCTTCGGGCACGGTGAGTTGAGAGATCGAAGCCACCCTCCCAGAATGCCTGCCCAAGCCCCCGACCGCACCGGAACGATCACACGGGAGCGATCTCCTCGACCCTGCCGAGCCAGAGCAGATCGCGAGCCCGGGTCATCGCCACGAACAACTGACTGCGCAGCAACTCCCCGCGTTCCTTGACGGTCTGCGCCGTCTCCGTCCCGCCGGCCGCCTCGCCCGGCCTGCCGGTGGCGAACACCTCGTCATGACGGGGCAGGAAGACGTTCTTGAACTCCAGCCCCTTGGCGCGGCGATAGGTGCCCAGCTTGACCGCCCCGACGACATGACCGTCGTAACTCTCCAGAGGGCACACCGGAATCCCGGCCCGGCTCAGCACCCGCTGGTAGTGCTCCAGTGCCGCTCTGGAGGCGCAGAGCAGCGCGGTGTCGGCGAGGGCGCCGTCGGGAAGATCCCGTACCGCGCGCACCAGTTCCCGGTCGTGGGCGTCGAGCGTGGGCGCGGCCACGCGGACGACGTCGCCGTCGTGGTAGGTGAGGTCGACGTCGCGGCGGCCCGGCGTCCGCTGCCCGTCCAGGTCCTCGAAGGCGTCGTCGGCCACGACGGCGAGCGCCGCGTCCAGGATCCGTTCGCTGTTGCGGTAGTTGGTGCGCAGCACCTGCCCGCGGTCGCCGCGGATGTCGATGCCGGCGTCGGTGAGGCGGAAGCCGCCCGGATACACGGTCTGCTGGCCGTCGCCGACGAGCAGCAGCCCGTTGGGTACGTCACCGACCAGCGCGTGCAGCAGACGTACCCCGACCAGCGTGAGGTCCTGCACCTCGTCCACGATGACGGCGGCGTACCGGGGCGCTTCCTCCTCCGCGGCCTCGGCCAGGGCCAGCGAGAGCACGTCGTTGAAGTCGTGCACCCCGCGCTCGGCGCGCAGCGCCTCGTACGCCTCGTAGAGCTCCCAGACCCACTGCCGGTGCGTACGGTGCAGGCGCGCCTGCCGGCGCCGCCGGGGGACGGTGGCGTACTCCTCGAAGCGGGTGAGGCCGCGGCCCTTGACGACGTAGTCGATCTCCTCGCGCCAGTACCTCGGGGCGGGGTCGAGCCCGGCCAGCGGACCCTCCCGGCCGACGTTCTTCCAGGCCAGGCTGAAGGCGGTCTCGGCCTTGCCGCCGCTGAGCCGCACCGGCACACCGCGCTCCTGCAGGAACTCCTGTGCCCAGGAGTGCAGACTGCGGAAGTCCACCCGGTCGGCGACGGCGGGTGCCATGGCCCGGAGGAAGGTGCTCTGCACGCGGGGCAGGTTGTTGGCGAAGGTGACGTAGAGGATCCGCCCGGTGGTACGCCGGGCCAGGTGGACGGCCCGGTGCAGCGCGACAACGGTCTTGCCGGTGCCGGCCGGGCCGCTGATGCGTGCGGGGCCGGACCAGTTGCGGCGTACGAGGGCCACTTGATCGGGATGCAGGAAGGTCATCCACTGCTCGATCGAAGCCTCCCGCGCCTCGGCGAGCACCGCCTCCCGCAGCCCGTCCAGCTCGAACAGCCCGTCCCCGAGGCCCGTCCCCCTGTCACGGGGCGCCTCCTCCAGGGCCACCCCGCGGTACCCGGGCAACACCCGCTCCAGGTGATCGGCGACGGCCCGCACCGCCTCCCCCCGCACCCGCTGCCGCTCGCCCAGCAGCACGGCCCCGACTTCGCCGTCCCCCAGCACCCGCACCCGCCCGGCCCCACCGCCGCCGGGCTGCGGTACGCCGGCCTGCCGCTGGGCGTCACGCCCCTGCCCGGGGAGCACCAGAACCGGATGGACCGCCACCGGCGACATCCCGAGCGAGGCCACCGCGCTCTCCGCGACCTTCGTGGCGGCGAGCAGCCCGCCGTCCCCCTCACCCGGCCGGTCCAGCACCCGTAGGACGAAGACCCCGCCGGGCCCGACCAGCAGCAGGTCGCCGCCCCCGGCCCGCCCGACGAGCAACCGCCACCCGCGCGCCGTCAGCACCAGCAACTGCGCGAGAACCCGCCGCTCCCCCTCCCCGGCACCACCCCACCGCGCCACCTGCCGCCGAGCGACCTCCCACTGCTCCCGCAGCAACCGCTCCCGCCGCCGCACCTCTTGCGAAGCCCCGACCCCCACGCCCGCCCCCTCACCACAACGTCCCCCATCCAGGGAACACTGCCCACCCCGCCCCCCTCCCCACGCCCCGGCAAGACATCCGAGGAGGCCGCACTCCGGATCACGGACCTCCCTCATGCGCCGAGCACGTCGGAGATGAGTAGTAGTGCCCGTACAGGCGGTACACCATCTCGTCCGGAGACGTGATCATGCGTGCCTGCCGCCAGGCGATGTCGTAGGAGAGGGATCCCTTCCCCCGCCGCCACAGACAGAAAGCCCGCACGCTGGTGAACGGCGAGAGCAGCGCCCGCCAGAGCAGAGGTCTCACCGGGACGCCCCCCGCTCAGGCCCACCCGGCGTCACAAGAGGGCTCGCCGGACCGGAGTCGGCACGGAGCGCCGTCGAGCCGCCCGCGAACGCGTTCAGCGCTTCGAGCAGGGCAAGCATGGCCTTCTCCTGTCGATCGGTGTCATTGAAGCCGCGGCCGACGCTTTCCCACTGTTCGAGGAGGGGCTGCCACCAACTTCCACAAGCCCTGATGGACCGTGCGAGACGTTGGAGTTCGGCAACGTGCTCGTCCGCCAACGTGCCGGGGCGCCGTTCGAGCCGGTCCAGGACCAGCAGGTCGGGGTGGTCGTACAACTGCGCCTTGAGAAAGCGCAAGCGTCGGACCCGGTCCTCGTCGGCACGATTCTGGGCGACCACCTGACGGCCCTCGGCCGACAACCGCAGTGTGGCGCGCGCGTGCAGAATCCGGTACGGCCCGGTACTGGTGCCGCGCAGATCGCGTAGGACAGCGTTGACGGCGTCCTGTGCGGCGTGCGGATCAGCTGCCTCGCAGCGTCCTGCGACTTCGGCCGCCACTTGATGCACCCGGAAGCGGACCAGGTCCTCCAGGTTGGAGCCCGTACGCCATGCCGGCCGCCAGACGATGACGAAGCCCGCTCCGAAGGGAACTCCGGCCGTGGCGCTCGCCAGGAGCCGCTGATGGGGACACGCAGTGGTGCGCTCCGCACGCTGCCAGGGCCATCTCACGCCGACCCCGTTTCGAGTGTGAACACCGAGCGGAGCCGTGGGTCGACCAGATGCTGATGGAAGTCCTCCGCCACGTCGACGCCCTCAACGATCAACGGCGCGTCGGCGAGGGCCCGCATGAAAGCCCAGTACGCCTGGAACAGGCCATTGCCCCGCAGGATGTGCACGAGACGGTCGCGCAACCGCTCGTACCCGACGGTGTCGGCGGCGTACGAGCCGATCCACTTCGTCAGCTCGGGGATGACCTCCTGCGCGGTGGCCGCGTCACCGAGGAGGTCCCGCAACGCACGGTCGACGTCGATGTCGGCCGCTTCCTCGGAGATGAGCCACGGTACCTTCGTATGCTCCTTCCCCATCAGGGCGAGGAAGGCGAGACTGCCGGACCTGACCGAGACCTTGGCAGCCTGCCAAGCGGTGACTTCGGCAACGAGCATGGCGGTGCGAGACGGTCGCGGCACCAGCTCCTTCATGACCGAGAAGACGTGGAACCGAGTCTCGGGATCGTTGCTCTTGTAGGCGATCCGGCGCAGCCGTACCAACGCCATCTTGGCTGCGGACGGCCCCGAGGATTCATCCAGGAGCACGTTGCGGCAGGTGTCGACCACTGTGCGGGTGTACTCCTGCTGGCCGGCCCACCGGTACAGCGTGGCCCAGGCGGCCCGACCGGCGTGCTCGTCACCCACGGCGCGCAGCAGCACGGCACCGAGCAACTCCGGATTCTTGGCGCACGCGATGCCTCCCAGCGTGTCCAGATGGTCGGCGGTACCGTGCCGCAGGACGAGACCGGCCAGAGCCTCGGCCATCGGCCGGGTCGACACAGAGCCGTCGCCGGGCTGGGTGAGCCAGACGAGCAAGGGCCGGCGCATCACCTCGTAGTTGTCCCACACATAGGCAAGGACGGCCCGTCCGTAGGCGCGCTGGTCGAAGACCACGGCGTCGTGCGCATCCACCCGGGCCCCTACGTCTTGGATGCGGCGGCGCATACCTCGCCCGGCGAAGACGGACTGGACCAGCGCTTCGGCGGCGGGCCTGTCTCTGCTCGGCGCCGTGAGCAGGCTTCGCAGGCTGCCCGCCATGGCCGCTACTTCCGTCATGGGCGCGGACTGACAGACAGCCAGTGCCAGCAGCAGACACCGGTCCTCCACGGTGAGCGAGGCGCTCGGCCCGTCGGACGTGGCAGTCGTCTCGCCGAACAGGACGTCCAGTTTCTGCCTCCAGTCCGACAGAGCGGCTGCCAGACGCCCCGCGAAATCGGGCGACCTCTCCTGCGTGGCCGTCCGCACCCCGATGGGCGGCAGCTCGGTCTGCCGACTGTGGTACTCCTCCCACACCGCCATCGCGGTGACGGCGGCGCGCACCGCTTCGACCGCGTTGAGTCCACGCAGGGAGACAGCCGCCTCATCGAGAGACTGGACGTGGGACACCAGCTGGGGATGTCCGCGGTACTCCAAGTGCTTCTCGATCACGAGCTCCGGCTCGGGCGGCGCGTCGAGATGTACGACCTTGACGTCACTGCGAACGCTGAGGTAATGGTCCGGCCAGAGCTCCTTCGCCACGGTCATCACCAGGAAGGAACGTGCCGATGCGAGTGCCTCGGCATGCCGGGTGAGCGAGTCGAGGAAGTCGGCCGAAAGTCGATCCGTACGCGTGTCCTTGAGGTCGACTTGGTAAGCGTGCCGGTGGTCGATCGGAAGCCGGCCCCGACTGGGCGCGTTCCAGTCGGCATCGAGTTTCACCAGCGTGGTGTCCGCATCAATACAGCGCGCCAGCAGATGGAGCGCGAAGGTCGTGGAGCCGAACGAGCGTGGTGCCACAACCAGGAGGACGCGCGGTCGCAGAAGGCGCGTCTCCCCGTGGACGACTTGGTCCCAGGCTTCCTTCCAACGCCCCGACAGAACGAAGGGTTGCTCGAGGATCTCCCGTCGATCGCGCTCCACACCTTCGAGCACGTCCCGCTTGCGTGTCTCTTGACGCAGGTTGAACTCAGCGATGTGCCCCGCAGCCACATTGGCTTGTTCGATGTGGAGGCCGCCGGACCGATGAGGCGGCACAGACGCGGGAGCGGGGAAGTCCGGAGCTGTGCCATCGGACTTCGGCTCCTGCGGTTCTTCGGACGCGGGCACGCTGAAAGCGCCTTCTGCCATGGATTCGTTCCTCTACTGGAGGCCGTTAGGAGTGATACGACGCGTCCGAGTCAGCGCTGGCGCTGATCGAGGTTGAGCGTGTCGAGTTCGCCGATGACGGTCGGTCGGTCCATGGGCCCCATGAAATTCAGGACGGGGCCTCGTTGGCCGCCCTTCGGGGAGGACCCACCCACGGTCCGGCGCGCTGGTGCTGGTGCCTCGGAGGGTGACGGTCGCGGGTCGGCGGCGTCCGAGATGGAGGGCTCCAGCAGTACGGGTGAGAGGCCGGGGACGAGCAGCCGGCACGACTCCTCGAACCCCGGCTTGCCGTCGACACGGGCAGTGGCCCGCAGGAAGTGGCGCTCGTCCAGATCCAGCGTGCGGCCTTCCCTCACCGTCCGCAGAAAGGCGATCTCCGACACCACAGCTGCCAGGTAGGCACCGTGGGCCTCGGCCGCGTCCATTGCCTCACGCACCGCCTCGCTGTCGACCAGACGACACGCCTCGACGACGGCGCGACTGCGGCGGTCGGGCAGGGACACCGGCCCGACGTGGACACTGGCCCGCAGACGGATCTCCGGCCCGCTGTGCAGACGCGCTTTCTTGTCGTATCGGGCCAGGGCCGCATTGAGGTGCCCGAGCAGCGGATCCACCAACCGCGTGGTGTCCCGAGCCGGCAGGACGAAGATGCCGCCGTCACCGGTGTCACCGTATGCACCGTCGATCCGCCGCGGCGTGACCAAGCCGCTGTGCTCGAACACGGTGTCGAGGATGCTGTCCAGGTCGGAACGCGCCGGTGCCATTCGCGCTTCGGGAATCCTGCTGTATCCCTTCATGTCGACCACCAGCAGAGCGTGCTCCGGTGGCACGTCGACCGGACCTGACTGCACAGAAGACTTCATGGAAACACCAGCCCTTCCGCCGCGGCTTTCGCGGCTGGCGCACCATGCTGGCCGGGCGGGAGGCGCTTCGGTGCCCACTACTGGGCACCGAACCGGTGCCCTCCGTCACCCCCGGCCGAGGGGTTGAGCCTTGATCCGGGCAATGTCCCGGATCAGCAGGCCACCACCGGCCTCCGTCTCCAGCCATCCACGGTCGCGCCATGTCTTGATGGCCGTTCCGACAGCGTTCCGCGACGCCCCGATCAGCTGGGAGAGCTCCACCTGGGTCAGGCGCACATGGACGCTGCCGGCCTGGCAGGAAGCCAACTGGACCAGGCGTCCGAGCGCCGACGCGAGTCGTGTCGGCACCGGAGCGGTCGCGAGTTCGAGGCGCACCGCCTCCGCCTCACGGACGCGAGCGATGGCATGGCGCAGTATCGATGCCGTCAGACCATGCTCGTCGACGAAGCCGAGGAATTCGGGAGCGGGGATGACCCGAACCTGGCACGTCTCTGCCGCGATGACGGACGCCGTACGCGGCTGAGCGTCCAGCACGGCCAATTCACCCAGCAGTTCACCCGCGCCCCGGACCGCGAGCAGGGTTCGCTCACCGTTCTCACCGGTCAGCGTCACAATGGCGGAGCCGGACTCCAGCAGCAGGACATGCGTCCCCGGATCCCCCTGTCGCAGGAGGACACTCCTGGCGGGCCGTGGCCGCAGCGGGGCCAGCCCGCGCAGCTTCGCCCACAAGACCTTGTCGAACACGACGGCGTGCGGCTGATACATAGCACCTCCGAGGTGAGGAAGCGTCGGAGGCGGGATGCTCTCAGGAGACGAAGCAGCTGATCAACACACCGATTCCGGCCATCGCCAGGGTGATGACCGTCAGGTCCACCGCCACCTTGATGGTCCGGAACTTGCGGTGGGCGAGAGCGGCCAGCCGCGCCACGGTCCGGGCATCCGCCGGAGGGTGTCCTCCTGCGACCTGCCGCGCCGCTACCGTCACGACGGCTTCGGCGACCTCATCGGGACACGGCCCGTCCATCCCCGTCAGCGCCGTACCAGCCGGCAGGACAGGGCGTAGAGCGAGGAGAGCCGCAACGAGGGCGGCAACCGCCCCCGCACACGTCACCGCCAAGGTCGTCCTCACCGCCCAGCCTGCTTCCGCGACCTCCGGCAACGCTGCGACCACGACAGCAAGAAGCGCCACGTCCAGACCGGACAGCACGGTCGCCTTGACGTCGGCCCGCTGTACCTCCACGAACAGCTCGGCTGCCCTCAATCGCATCCTGTCCACCGCATCACGCGACAGAACCTCTTCGGCCCGCGCAGTCGATACTGACACGTCACTCACCACCTTTGGCCGCGGCAGGACCCGCCCTGCCGCGGCTCCCAAGGTGCCAGGGGCTGGATACGGCGGGTGCCCAGCAGAGGGCATGACGGCACGCGAGTGCGCCACATGCACGCGGATCAGAGGCTGCGGCTCCCTCGGCCGCTGGAGTCCATCGCACCGCACCGCGGGACAGTCGACTGTGTGGAAGCTCGGACGGCACAGGCCCGGCGGTCTACTCCCTGCGCGCGGCGACGAGTGAACACCGCCAGGATCACCGCGGAGATCGCGAGCATGGCCCCCGTGGGCGCGAGCAGTTCTGCCGCGTCGGGGGTTGTGGCCATCAGCGTGAACAGGCGGTTGACCGGGGGCATGCCCCTGGCGAAGAGGGCTCCCATCATCAGCGCGAGGGCGGTCACCAGCGCATATCCCTGCCGCTTGAAGACCAGCTTCGAGCACAGTACGCCGATGGCGATGCCGACGAGGGCGGAGGTCAGCTGTACCTCCAGGCCCAGCCTCGCCCTGGAAACCGTAAGGCCACCCGGCTGACGGCCTTCAAGTCACCCGTCCTACGCGTCCGTACAGGACCAGCTCAGGCGCCCTTCGCCACCGGCTCCAGGATCGCCACGCACTCCACATGGTGCGTCATCGGGAAGAGGTCGAAGGCGCGGAGGGTGCGGGGCTTGTAGCCCTCCGACTGGAAGTAGGCCAGGTCGCGGGCCAGGGCCGCCGGGTCGCAGGCCACGTAGGCGATGCGGCGGGGGGTCAGGCCGGCCACGTGGCGGACCGTCTGCTTGCCCGCGCCCGCGCGGGGCGGGTCCAGGACGACCAGGTCGCATTCCGTGATGCCCGTGCGGGGGAGGACCGTCTCGACCTTGCCCTGTTCGATGCGGACCCGGGGGAAGTCCGCCAGGTTGTGCCGGGCGTCCTCCACCGCGCGCTTCGTCGACTCGATGCCGAGCACCGCGCCCGTCTCGCCCAGGCGTTCCGCGAGGGCGCCCGCGAAGATGCCGACGCCGCAGTAGAGGTCGAGGGCCATCTCGCCCTTGCGCGGCATCAGGCCCTGCATGACGGCCTTGATCAGGGTGTCCGCGGCCTGCGGGTGGACCTGCCAGAAGCCGCCCATGCCCACGCGGTACGTACGGCCGTCCGCGCGCTCCCGTACGAAGGGGCGGCCGTGGACCCGGTGGACCCCGCCGTCCTTCTCCTCCACCCGCAGGACCGAGACCGGGCGGTCCAGCTCCACCAGCGGCAGGCGGCCGCCCGGGCGCGGGGTCAGGACGACCTGGCGGTCCTGGGAGCCGGTCGCCGCGATCGCCTCGACGGTGGCCATCTGCGGCCAGTCCTGCTTCTCGATGCCCAGCTCGCTGACGCCCGCCGCCGCGATCATGCAGTGGTCCACGGGCTCGATGTCGTGCGAGCGGTGCTTGCGCAGGCCCGCGCGGCCGGTCTCGTCGACGGCGAACTGCACGCGGGTGCGCCACTGTGGGACCTGGCCCGCCGGGAGCTTGTCGCCCTCCGCGGGCATGACCGTACCGTCCCAGCCGGCCTCCTCCGGGGTGAGCCCGGCGAGCCGCTTGAGCTGCTCGGCGATGACCTCGCCCTTGAGCCGGCGCTGGGCGCCGGGCTTGGCGTGCTGCCAGTCGCAGCCGCCGCACTTGCCGGGGCCGGCGTACGGGCAGGGGGCTTCGACGCGGTCCTTGGAGGCGTCGAGCACGGTGATCGCGTCGGCGCGCAGGAAGCGGGAGTCCGTCTCGCCCTCGGTGATCCTCGCGATCACCTTCTCCCCGGGGAGGGTGTGGCGGACGAACAGGACGCGGCCCTCGGCGGTGCGGGCGATGCAGTGGCCTCCGTGCGCGACGGGACCGACCTCGACCTCGTACTCCTCCCCCACCAGTGACCGCTGCTCGTTCTGCTCGACGCTCGTCATGGTGGGGAGACTCCAAAAGCTGGTACTGCGCAACGGAAAACGGCCGGACGACCGACCCACCAGTTTACGTGGATCTCGCCCGGCCGTTCACCAACCCGGTCAGCCCTTCGAGGTGCCCGCAGAACCGCCCTTCGAACCCGAAGCGCTGCCCTTCCCCGCCGGCTCCTTCGGCGGCCGCGGCGTGTCCACCGGCCCCCGGCGCACCGCACCCGGAGCGTTCCACTCCTGCCGCTTCTTCGCCCGCCGCTTCGCGAGCTCCGAGGACTCCAGCTGGTAGGGCACCGAGGTGACCATCACACCGGGGGTGAAGAGCAGCCGGCCCTTGAGCCGCAGCGCGCTCTGGTTGTGCAGCAGGTGCTCGTACCAGCGGCCGACCACGTACTCCGGGATGTACACACTGACCGCGTCCCGCGGGTTCTCGCTGCGCAGCCCCTTGACGTACTCCACCACCGGACGGGTGATCTCGCGGTACGGCGAGTCGAGGATCTTGAGGGGGACGTTGATCCGGCGCCGGTCCCACTCCTCGCGCAGCGCCTTGGTCTCGGCCGGGTCGACGCTGATGCTCAGCGCCTCCAGGGTGTCCGAGCGGGTCAGCTTGGCGAAGGCCAGGGCGCGCAGGGTGGGCTTGTGGACCTTGGAGACCAGGACGATCGAGTGGACCCGCGAGGGCCGCACGCTGTCCTCGCTGGGGCCCTCGGCGGCGGCGATCTCGGCGGAGACCCGGTCGTAGTGCTTCCGGATCGCGGTCATCGTCCCGTAGAAGATCACCATGCCGAGCAGGGCCACCCACGCGCCGTGGGTGAACTTCGTGGCGAGGACGACCACCAGCACCATGCCGGTGAAGAAGGCGCCGAAGGTGTTGATCGCCCGGGAGCGGTGCATGCGGCGCCGCGCGGCCTGGTCGCGCTCGGTCCTCAGGTGCCGGTTCCAGTGCCGGACCATGCCGATCTGGCTGAGCGTGAAGGAGACGAAGACGCCGACGATGTAGAGCTGGATCAGCTTCGTCGAGTCCGCGTCGTAGATCCACACGAGCAGGATGGCGGCGCCGGCGAGGAGCACGATGCCGTTGGAAAAGGCGAGCCGGTCGCCGCGCGTGTGCAGCTGGCGCGGCAGGTAGCGGTCCTGGGCGAGGATCGAGCCGAGCAGCGGGAAGCCGTTGTACGCGGTGTTCGCGGCCAGGAAGAGCACGAGGGCGGTGGCGGTGGCCAGCAGGATGAACAGGATGCTGCCGCCGCCGAAGACGGCCTCGCCGACCTGGGAGATCACCGGGTCCTGGACGTATCCGGGGCCGACCGGGACGCCGTCCTGGAGCAGGTCCACGGCCGGGTTCTCCGCCATGCGCACATCGGTGGCCATGGCCAGGCCGATGATCCCGCAGAACATGGTGACCGCGAGCCCGCCCATGAGGGCGAGGGTGGTCGCGGCGTTCTTGCTCTTGGGCTTGCGGAAGGCGGGCACGCCGTTGCTGATCGCCTCGACACCTGTCAGCGCGGCACAGCCGGAGGAGAAGGCCCGCAGCAGCAGGAAGACCATCGCGAAACCGGCGAGGCCCTTCTGCTCGGGCTCGATCTCGAAGCCGGCGGTGGGCGCGGTCATGGTCTCGTCGAGGACGATGCCCTTCCAGGCACCCCAGGCGATCATGACGAATACGGCGGCGACGAAGACATAGGTCGGGATCGCGAAGAGCTTTCCGGACTCCTTCACACCGCGCAGATTCATCAGCGTCAGCAGAAGGATCATGACGATCGCCGAGAGCACCTTGTGCTCGATGACAAAATGCACCGCCGAGCCGAGGTTCTCGACGCCGGAGGAGATCGACACGGCGACGGTCAGGACGTAGTCCACGAGCAGGGCGCTCGCCACGGTCAGACCGGCCTGCGGGCCGAGGTTGGTGTTGGCCACCTCGTAGTCGCCGCCGCCGCTGGGGTAGGCGTGGACGTTCTGCCGGTACGAGGCGACGACCGTGAACATCAGCACGACCACCGCGAGGGCGATCCAGGGGCTGTAGTGGTAGGCGGAGACGCCCGCGATCGACAGGACCAGCAGGACCTCGCCCGGGGCGTAGGCCACGGAGGAGAGAGGGTCGGACGCGAAGACGGGTAGCGCGATCCGCTTGGGAAGCAGGGTTTCCCCGAGGCGGTCGCTGCGGAGCGCCCGGCCGATCAGGATCCGTTTGGGCACGTCGGTCAGTTTGGACACGCAGAGGATCGTAAGCGTTCGAAATCGGCCTGACGAACCCCCACCCCCTCCTACCCCGAAGCCGTCGCAATTCCTCCCCGAGCGCACCACGATCGCGGCCGGATGACGCCGCCGGTGACCGCCCGTGTGTAGCTTGGGCCCCGGTCTGAGACCCTGTTTATCCAGAGCATGCAATGAGGCTGGGATTCAGCGAGTCGCTGACAGCCGGAAGGACGGCCGTGCACATCGTCATCATGGGTTGCGGAAGAGTAGGCTCCGCCCTCGCGCAAACCCTGGAACAGCAAGGTCACACGGTCGCCGTGGTCGACCAGGACCCCACCGCGTTCCGCCGGCTCGGTGCCGGCTTCGGCGGCCGCCGCGTCACCGGGGTCGGCTTCGACCAGGACACCCTGCGGGAGGCCGGGATCGAGGACGCGGGAGCGTTCGCGGCCGTCAGCAGTGGTGACAATTCCAACATCATCGCCGCCCGGGTGGCCCGCGAGATGTTCGGTGTCGAGAACGTCGCGGCCCGGATCTACGACCCCAAGCGTGCCGAGGTGTACCAGCGCCTGGGCATCCCCACGGTCGCCACCGTGCGGTGGACCGCGGACCAGATGCTGCGCCGGCTGCTGCCCTCGGGCGCCGAGCCTCTGTGGCGGGACCCGAGTGGCGGGGTGCAGCTCGCGGAGGTGCACACCTCCGCCACGTGGATCGGGCACAAGGTCAGCAAGCTCCAGGAGGAGACCGGCGTCCGTGTCGCCTTCCTCACCCGGCTGGGCGAGGCGATGCTGCCCACCTCGCAGACGGTGCTGCAGGAGGGCGACCTCGTCCACGTGATGATGCGCACCGACGAGATCGACAAGGTCGAGGCGGCGTTCGCCGAGGGGCCCGAGGAGGCACACGCATGAGGGTCGCTATCGCCGGGGCAGGCGCGGTGGGCCGCTCCATCGCGGGCGAACTGCTGGAGAACGGCCACGAGGTGCTGCTCGTCGACAAGGCGCCGACCGCCATCTCCGTGGAGCGGGTGCCGCAGGCCGAATGGCTGCTGGCCGACGCCTGCGAGATCACCTCGCTGGACGAGGCGGCGCTCCAGCGCTGCAACGTGGTGATCGCCGCGACCGGTGACGACAAGGTCAACCTGGTCGTCTCGCTGCTCGCCAAGACCGAGTACGGGGTGCCGCGCGTGGTGGCGCGCGTCAACAACCCGAAGAACGAATGGCTCTTCAACGAGTCCTGGGGCGTGGACGTCGCCGTCTCGACGCCGCGCCTGATGTCGGCGCTGGTCGAGGAGGCCGTCAGCGTCGGCGACCTGGTACGGCTGCTGCGCTTCAGCCACGGCGACGCCAACCTGGTCGAGCTGACCCTGCCGGCCGACTCCTCCGTCGCGGGGACGCAGATCAGCGAGATCAGCTGGCCCGAGGACACCTCACTGGTCACGATCATCCGCGGCAACCGGGTGCTGACCCCGCACGGCGAGGAGACCCTGGAGCCGGGCGACGAGCTGCTGTTCGTGGCCGCCCAGGCCCGCGAGGAGCAGCTGGAGGATCTCCTCCAGGCCCGCCGCTGACACTGCGCGGCTCAGGAGCGGCAAGGACGGAGAAGGGGGCGCACCCGGCCGGGTGCGCCCCCTTCGTCGGTCCTGCGTCACGCCTTGGGGTCGGCCGCCCTCGCGGCCTTCGCCGCCTTCTCGGCGGCCTCCTCGGCCTCCCACTCCGCGATCACGTCGATCGGCGGCGGGGCCTTCGCCAGGAAGACCCAGGTGAAGTAGACCGCGAGCACCATCGGCGGCAGCTTGAGCGCGATGAGCACCCAGCCCAGCTGCGTCGCGTCGCCCCACCAGTACAGCGGGAAGAGGATCGCGTACTTGGCGAGGAAGATCAGGCCCCAGGCCAGGCTGGCCTTGGTGTACGCCTTCTTGCGCCCCGGGTTCCGCGTACGCCAGGAGAGGTTCTCCCGGAACACCGGCCCGAGGATCACCCCGAGCAGCGGGAAGCCCACCAGCGCCGAGAGGGTGAAGGCCGCGCCCAGGGCGGTGCCGTAGATCATGCCGGGCAGGTAGAAGCCCTTCGCGCTGCCCGTGAACAGGGCGAAGGCCACGCCCACGCCCACGCCGAAGACGCCGCTGAACGCGTGCTTCACGGTGTCCTTGCGCGCCAGCCGCACGATCACCAGCAGGACGGCCACCGCGCCCGCGGCGATCGCGGACAGCTTCACGTCCTTGTTGACCGTGTAGATCATGACGAAGAGCAGCCCGGGGAGCATCGTCTCCACTGTGCCCCGGACGCCTCCGAAGGCGTCGAAGAGCGCGGCCTGGGTCACCGCCGACTGGTCGGCGGCCGGCGGGGCGGCGGGGTCCGGAGTGGACGGTTTCTCGGGTGACGTCACCGGTTAGTGCTCCTGTCCGAGGGGGCGGAGTTCGTACTTCGGGTTGAACAGCACCCGACGGCCGTGACTCAGGGAGATGCGCCCCGAAGCGATCATGCGCCGGCCGGGCTCGATTCCCACGATCGAGCGACGGCCGAGCCAGACGACGTCCAGGGCGCCCGAGCCGTCGAACAGCTCCGCCTCCAGGGCGGGTACGCCGGCCCGCGGGCGCAGGGTGACCGTACGCAGGGTGCCGGTCACCTTGACTATCTGGCGGTCGTCGCAGTCGCAGATGCGCGTGCACCCCGCTGCTTCTGCGTCCTCCTGCAGCTCCGCCGAATGCAGCTCCTCCTGCGAGGTCGACAGCCGCTCGATCATCCGGCGGAACCGGCCCGCCGGCCTGGCCGGCTTGAGGGGCTTCTCGGGACGCGGTTCAGCACTCATACAGGAAAGCCTACCGGCGCGCGCGTCAGCGCTCGAAGCGGTAGCCCATGCCCGGCTCGGTGATGAAGTGCCGCGGATGCGAGGGGTCCGCTTCCAGCTTGCGGCGCAGCTGGGCCATGTAGACCCGCAGGTAGTTGGTCTCGGTGCCGTAGGAGGGCCCCCACACCTCCTGCAGCAGCTGCTTCTGGCTGACCAGCTTGCCCCCGTTGCGCACCAGGACCTCCAGCAGGTGCCATTCGGTGGGCGTGAGCCGGACGTCCCTGCCGTCCCGGACGGCCTTCTTGGCGGCCAGGTCGACCGTGAAGCCCTCCGTGGTCACGACCACCTCGTCCTCGCCGGACCCGGCCGCCGGCTCGGCCCGGCGGACGGCGGCGCGCAGCCGGGCCAGCAGCTCGTCCATCCCGAAGGGCTTGGTGACGTAGTCGTCGGCGCCCGCGTCCAGGGCCTCGACCTTCTCGTCGGAGCTGTGCCGGGCGGAGAGGACCAGGATCGGTACGCGGGTCCAGCCGCGCAGCCCCCTGATCACCTCCACCCCGTCCATGTCCGGCAGGCCGAGGTCGAGGACGACCACGTCGGGGTGGCGGGCCGCGGCGAGCTCCAGCGCGCCCGCGCCGTCGGCCGCGGCGTCCACCTCGTACTTGCGCGCCTTGAGATTGATCACGAGGGCTCGGACGATCTGCGGCTCGTCGTCCACCACGAGCACCCGGGTCATTGAGGTCCTGCCTTCTGTCGCGTCCTGCCGTCACGGTCGTGACCGGCTTCGGTTGTGTACGGGTCCACGTGCGCCGGTGCCTCCACCGCGCCCCGGGGCACCGCCCGCAGGGTCAGCACCATGGTGAGCCCGCCGCCGGGGGTGTCCTCGGCGGCCAGTGTGCCGTCCATGGCCTCGGCGAACCCGCGGGCGACCGCGAGGCCGAGCCCCACGCCCGCCCCGCGCGGGGCGTCCCCGTAGCGCTGGAAGGGGGCGAAGATCCTGGTCTTGCCCTCGTCGGGCACCCCGGGCCCGCGGTCGACGACCCGCAGCTCGACCCGGCCCCCGAGGCAGCTCGCCGCCACCAGGACCGGGGTGCCCGCCGGGCTGTACTTGACGGCGTTCTCCACCACGTTGGCCACGGCCCGCTCCAGCAGCCCCGGATCCACCGCGACCATCGGCAGCGCCTCGGGCACGTCCAGCACCACGCTGTCCTCCGGTACGCCGCCCAGCGCCATCGGGACCACCTCGTCGAGGTCGATCTCGCGGATCAGGGGGGTGACGGTGCCGGTCTGCAGGCGGGACATGTCCAGCAGGTTGCCCACGAGGTGGTCGAGCCGGTCGGCCCCCGCCTCGATGCCTTCGAGCAGTTCGGCCCGGTCCTCCTCGGACCATTCCACATCGGCGGAGCGCAGGGAGCTGACGGACGCCTTGATCGAGGCCAGGGGCGTACGCAGGTCATGGCTGACGGCGGCGAGCAGCGCGGTCCGGATCCGGTTGCCCTCCGCGGCCCGCCGCGCCTCCTCGGCCTCGCCGACGAGGCGCTGCCGGTCGAGGACCACGGCCGCCTGGGCGGCGAAGGCGCCGAGCACCCGGCGGTCCTCGGCGGGCAGCACCCGCCCGGACAGGGCCAGTGCCATGTGGTCCCCGATGGGCATGTCCACATCGGCCTCCTCGGGCCGGGCGGCCGGGTTCGGGCCGATGCTGCCGGCGGGCCGCCAGGGCTCCACGTCGCTGGTGCGCTCCAGCAGGGCCACCGACTCCATGGCGAAGGTCTCGCGGACCCGTTCCAGCAGGGCGTCGAGGGTGGTCTCGCCGCGCAGCACGCTGCCGGCGAGGAAGGACAGGATCTCGGACTCCGCGCGCAGCCGGGCGGCCTGGTGGGTGCGGCGCGCGGCCAGGTCCACCACGGAAGCCACGGAGACGGCGACGCCGAAGAAGACCGTGATGGCGACGATGTTCCGGAGGTCGGAGACGGTGAACCGGTGCAGCGGCGGCGCGAAGAAGTAGTTCAGCAGCAGCGAGCCGAGGGCCGCGGAGGCCAGCGCCGGCCAGAGCCCGCCCAGCAGGGCGGCGGCCACCGTCAGCGCCAGGAAGAGCAGCATGTCGTTGGCGAGCCCGAGATCGGCCTCGGTGTGCGTGAGCAGCAAGCACAGCAGGACGGGGAAGAGCGTGCCGACCACCCAGCCGGCCACGATGCGGTCGCGGCCGAGCCGGGCCGCCGAGCGGGCGACGGGCAGGCCGCGGCCCTTGGCGACGGCCTCGTGGGTGACGATGTGGACGTCGAGGTCGGGCCCGGAGTCGCGGGCCACGCTCGCGCCGACCCCGGGGCCCAGGACGTACTGCCAGGAGCGGCGGCGGCTGGAGCCGAGGACGATCTGGGTGGCGTTGACCCCGCGCGCGAAGGCGAGCAGCGCCTCGGGGATGTTGTCGCCGATCACATGGTGAAACGTTCCCCCCAGGTCCTCGACCAGAGTCCGCTGGACGGCGAGCTCCTTCGGGGAGGCCGCGGTCAGCCCGTCGCTGCGGGCGATGTACACGGCCAGGATCTCGCTGCCGGAGCTCTTGGCCGCCATCCGCGCGGCCCGCCGGATCAGGGTGCGCCCCTCGGGCCCGCCGGTGAGCCCGACGACGATCCGCTCCCGCGCCTGCCAGGTCGAACGGATGTCGTGCTCGCCGCGGTACTGCTGGAGGTATTCGTCGGCCCGGTCGGCCACCCACAGCAGCGCGAGCTCGCGCAGGGCGGTGAGGTTGCCGGGCCGGAAGTAGTTGGAGAGGGCCGCGTCGACCTTCTCGGGTGTGTATATGTTCCCGTGCGCCATCCGGCGGCGCAGGGCCTGCGGGGACATGTCGACCAGCTCGACCTGGTCGGCCCGGCGGACCACCTCGTCGGGCACGGTCTCGCGCTGGCGCACGCCGGTGATGGACTCGACCACGTCCCCGAGCGATTCCAGGTGCTGGATGTTGACGGTGGTGACCACGTCGATCCCGGCGCGGAGCAGTTCCTCGACGTCCTGCCAGCGCTTGGCGTTGCGGGAGCCCGGCACATTGGTGTGGGCGAGCTCGTCCACCAGGGCTATGGCGGGCCGGCGCTCCAGCAGCGCGTCCACGTCCATCTCGGTGAAGTCGGCCCCGCGGTGGACCAGGGTGCGCCGCTCCACCTGTTCGAGTCCGTGGAGCATGACCTCCGTACGCGGCCGCCCGTGGTGCTCGACGTAGCCGACGACGCAGTCCGCGCCGCGCTCCACCCGGCGGTGCCCCTCGGAGAGCATCGCGTAGGTCTTGCCCACACCGGGTGCCGCGCCGAGATAGATCCTGAGCTTGCCGCGTCCCATGCGCTCATTCTCGGGGACGCCGGGCCCGCGTACGCGCTGATGGGCGCCCGGGGGCCGATCCCTGACGGATCCCTGACGTCCGCCCGCGCGCGCCGCCGGGGGGAACGGCGGTGGGCCCCCTCGGAGGAGGGGGCCCACCGGCCGGACACGCGTGTGCTCCCTGCTGAGCGGGGCGCCAGGGGTCAGCGGACCTCGGTGATCTCCGGTCCGCGCTCCAGCTGGCCCATGCCGCCGCCGAAGCGGGAGTTCTCCTGGTCCTCGGTCTGCACGCCGTCCGGCACCATCTGGGCGTCGTTCGGCAGCTTGAGGACGATCGGGTCGCGCGGGGCCATCGGGCCCTCGCCGCGGACGACGACGGTGTCCCGGAAGATCTGCTCCAGCACACCCGCCGCCTCGGGGCGCACCGCGCCCTGGCCGGAGATGACACCGCGCAGGAACCAGCGCGGGCCGTCCACACCGACGAAGCGGACCAGCTGGGCGCCGGTCTGGCCGTCGGGCAGCGGTACGGGCACCTGGGCCCGCAGCTCCCAGCCCAGGCTGCCCTGGACCTCGTCGATCAGGCCGCCCTGCTGGGTGATGCCCGCGGCGATCTCCTCGCGGACCTCGCCCCAGATGCCCTCCTTCTTGGGCGCGGCGAACGCCTGGAGCTGCACGGCGCTGTCGCCGAGGACCACGGTGGCGGCGACGATCGCGTCACCGGCGACCTCGACGCGCAGTTCCATGCCCTCGACACCGGGTACGAGGATGCCGCCCAGGTCGACCCGGCCGTCGGCCGGATTGCCCAGCACCTCGGAGACGTCCCACGGGCCGTCGGGCCGCGGGGCCGGCGGCAGGTTGAGGCGCCGCGGCGCGGCGCCGTCCTGCTCGCCCGTGTCGTCCTGCTCAGCGGAGGCGACGCCGTCTACGACCTGCTCGGCCGCGCCGCCGTCCCTGGCGGAGTCGTTCTTCTTGCGACGTCCGAACACGTCACTGTCCTTCCCGGTCGGTTACGACCGAAGCGTAGCCATTCCCACCCTGCTGACCAGCCCCGGATCCGGCCACGGCCGCATGACCGCCGGTGGAGCCGAAACCCCCCTCGGCCCGGGCCGAGCCGGGAAGTTCCGCCACCTCGTGGAAGCGCACCTTCTCGACCCTCTGGACAACCAGCTGGGCAATGCGGTCGAAACGCTCGAACCGGACGCTCTCGCGAGGGTCGAGATTGACCACGATCACCTTGATCTCTCCACGGTACCCGGCATCCACCGTCCCCGGGGCATTCACGAGCGCGAGCCCGCAGCGGGCGGCCAGGCCCGAGCGCGGGTGCACGAACGCCGCGTAGCCGTCGGGCAGGGCGATGGACACACCGGTGGGCAGCACGGTGCGCTCGCCGGGCGCCAGCTCGGCGGCCTCCGTGGTGACCAGGTCGCAGCCGGCGTCGCCGGGGTGACCGTACGCCGGGATGGGGACCTCGGGGTCGACGCGGCGGATCAGCACGTCGACGGGGGCGTGGTTCTGGGACATCAGGGGTTCACCTCAAAGGCGCGTGCGCGCCTGACCTGGTCCGGGTCGGCCATGGCCGCCTGGATCTCCTCGGGCCGTCCGTTGTCGATGAAGTGGTCGACCTTCACTTCGATGAAGAGGGCGTCGGCGCGGACGGCGACCGGGCCCTCCGGCCCGGCTATGCGGCCGA
This sequence comes from Streptomyces sp. NPDC047014, assembly GCF_040644195.1. Lineage (NCBI taxonomy): Bacteria > Bacillati > Actinomycetota > Actinomycetes > Kitasatosporales > Streptomycetaceae > Streptomyces > Streptomyces sp. NPDC047014. The sequence continues at coordinate 44,845 of NZ_JBEYVX010000024.1, forward strand.
CGGCCGTGCAGTAGATCTTCCGGCCGGCGACGGCGGTGACCTCGGCCTCCAGGTAGAGGACGGTGCCGACGGGCACGGGCCGTACGAAGTCGGTCTCCAGCCGTCCGGTCACGGCGATGACGCGCAGCAGCCAGTTCAGGGAGCCCAGCGTCTCGTCGAGCGCGGTGGCGAGCACCCCGCCGTGGGCGAGGCCGGGCGCGCCCTGGTGGGCGGCCCTGACCGTGAACTCGGCGGTGACGCTCACCCCGTCCCCCGCGCGGGCCTCCAGCTGGAGTCCGTGCGGCTGGCCGCCTCCGCAGCCGAAGCAGTGCTCGTAGTGCGCACCGAGGAGTTCGCCGGGGGCCGGCGCGTCGGGGTGCCGGACCGGCGCCGCGGCGTCCGCCGGGGGCGTCAACGCTGTGTTTCGTCCACTCACAGCCGCAGACCTTACCCGCGCGGCTACCCGCCGGTCGCCTCGTGGCAGGCTTGGGCGCATGCAGCTCTCCACCGTGCCGTACGACGAACGCCTGACCGCCCCCCGCTCCTGGTGGGGCATCGCCGCGCTGATCGGCCTCGCGTGCGCGCTGATGCTGCTGCCGCTGGGGACGCTGCCGCTGCTGGCCGGGCTGGTCGGGGGCACCGCGCTGGCCGGGCTGGCGGTCAGCTCGTACGGTTCCGCGCGCGTGCGCGTGGTGAACGGGGCGCTGGCGGCCGGGGACGCGCGGATCCCGGTGGCGGCGCTGGGCGAGCCCGAGATCCTGGACGCCGCCGGGACCGTGGCCTGGCGTACCCACAAGGCGGACCCGCGCGCCTTCATGCTGATGCGCAGCTACGTGCCGACCGCGGTCCGCATCGAGGTGACCGACCCGGCGGATCCGACGCCCTACGTGTACCTCTCCACCCGGACCCCGGAGGCCCTGGTGACGGCCCTGCGGGCGGCGCGCACGGTCTGAGCGGGCCCCGCCGCGGGCGGCGTCAGTCGCGCGTGAAGGGGTTGCGGGCCTCCAGTGCGGCCAGGGTGGCCTCGGGAAGGGGCTCCACGGGCTGTTCCAGGGGCGGCAGGCTGCGCATGGCCTCCCAGGCCACGGCCTGCCTGCGCAGGTCGGCACGGACCTTCTCGGCGACTTTGCGGGTGTCGCGGCGGTTCATGACCGCGCCGACGGCGGCGCCGACCATGAACGGCATCAGGTTCGGCAGGGTGCGGATCATGCGCTTCATGATCTGCTGGCGCAGTTCGCGCTTCATCCCTCCGCCGAGGGCCGCGTTGAGGGTGGTCGGCTTGGTCAGGTCGACCCCGCGCTCCTCGGTCCAGGCGGTCAGGTAGGCGAAGCTGCGCTGCTTGAGGGTGCCGGGGGGCCGCCGGCCGTAGACCTCGTGGAGTTCGGCGATGAGCTTGAGCTCGATCGCGGCGACGGCGGTGATCTCCGCCGCGAGCTCGGCGGGCATGGCGGGCGGGACGGGCAGCATGGCGGCCGCTCCGATGCCCGCGCCGACGGTGGAGGAGGCGTTGGCGGCGCCGAGGACCAGCTTGTCGGCCAGCTGCTCGGGGCCGAGCCCGGGGAACTGGGCGCGCAGGGTGTCGAGGTCGCGGACCGGGACGCGCGGCGCGAGGTCGATGACGCGGTCCGTGAGGTAGACGGCGGCGTCGCGCACGCTTCCGCCGCCCTTGCGCACGCCGTCCTTGACGGCCTGCATGCGGCGGGCCGCGGCGTCACGCCGGGTCCCCCCGTCGGGCCCGGGAACCGCGGGCACCGCCGGGGCGGTGTCGGGGTGCGCCCCGGGTTCCGCACGGGCGGAGCCGCCGGGGGCCTCGGGACCCGTGACCGGGTCCGTCGTCGCCACCTGCGTCTCCGCCGGATCACCCTGCTTACGGAGGCGAAGCTTCCGGAAGGGTGTGGAGCCAGCCACGGCCAACGCCTCTCAGTCGCAGTCGCGACAGATCGGCTGGCCGTTCTTCTCGCGCGCGAGCTGGCTGCGGTGGTGCACCAGGAAGCAGCTCATGCAGGTGAACTCGTCGGCCTGCTTGGGCAGCACCCGGACGGCCAGCTCCTCGTTGGAGAGGTCCGCGCCGGGCAGCTCCAGGCTCTCGGCCGAGTCGAACTCGTCCATGTCGACGGACGAGGACGACTTCTCGTTGCGTCGAGCCTTGAGCTCTTCGATGCTGTCGTTGTCGACGTCGTCGTCGGTCTTGCGCGGGGTGTCGTAGTCCGTTGCCATTGTTCGCTCTCCCCCTCTGGGTGTTAGCGGTGTCTCAGCGCACGTAACGCACGAGAGGCCGGACTTGTGCCCGACCTGAGGCGGAGATTTTGCCTCACATCAAGGTCTGTTACTCAATCGACACCCAGCCGCCCACCTGAAGGGGCGATCGGCTGGGATGACGACCGGGACCGTACACGGTCCGGGGCTGGTCTTGCACAAACGCCACCCCGTGTATTTCCCGCCATTCGGGGGGCCGGAAACCCGGACTTCCCGGGCGTTCCGGCCTCCTCCGCGTCACCGGACGGACACGGCGCGGCACCCGCCACTGTGATCGATCACACAGGGGCGAGTATCTTCACGGGCCAAGTATTCAGCCAGAAGCGAACACGGGGTGAGGGGTCTCACAGGGGCAGAGTGACACGCATCACGAGGCCACCGCCTTCCCGGGGTACCGCCTGGATCCTGCCGCCGTGCGCGCGGGCCACCGAGCGGGCGATGGACAGGCCCAGCCCGACGCCCTTGTCGCTGCCCGTGCGCTCCGTACGCAGCCGCCTGAACGGCTCGAAGAGGTTGTCCACCTCGTACGCGGGAACCACGGGACCCGTGTTCGACACCAGCAGGACCGCGTGGCCGTGCTGGACCTCCGTGACCACCTCCACCCAGCCGTCCTCCGGCACGTTGTACCGGACGGCGTTCTGCACCAGGTTCAGGGCGATCCGCTCCAGCAGGACGCCGTTGCCCTGCACCACCGCCGGGGCGCGTTCCCCGCGCAGCTCCACGCCCTTGGCCTCGGCCTCGGCCCGCACCTGGTCCACGGCACGCGAGGCGACCTCCGCGAGGTCGACGGGCTTGCGCTCGACTATCTGGTTCTCGCTGCGGGCCAGCAGCAGCAGGCCCTCCACCAGCTGCTCGCTGCGCTCGTTGGTGGCCAGCAGGGTCTTGCCCAGCTGCTGGAGCTCCACGGGCGCCCCCGGATCGGAGAGGTGCACCTCCAGCAGCGTCCGGTTGATCGCGAGCGGTGTGCGCAGCTCGTGCGAGGCGTTGGCCACGAACCGCTGCTGGGCAGTGAAGGCCCGCTCCAGCCGGTCCAGCATCTCGTCGAAGGTGTCGGCGAGCTCCTTGAGCTCGTCGTCCGGCCCGTCCAGCTCGATGCGCCGGGTCAGGTCGCTGCCGACCACCCTGCGGGCCGTACGGGTGATCTTCCCCAGCGGGGAGAGCACCCGGCCGGCCATCGCGTAGCCGAAGGCGAAGGCGATGATGCTGAGGCCCAGCAGGGCCATCAGCGACCGGCTCAGCAGGTCGTCCAGGGCATGCCGGCGCTGTTCCTGCACGCACTGGCTCATCACGTCGTAGAACTGCGACTGCGCGGGCTGGATGGTGCTGGCGACACCGGGACAGGCGTCGCTGGTGACCTGGACCTTCGCCGTCCCTTCGATGATCTTGAAGGGCAGGGCGTTGCCCTCGCGCAGGGCCTGCGCGGCCAGCAGGTAGATGATCGACAACAGCAGGATGCCCGCGATCAGGAACATCCCGCCGTAGAGCAGGGTGAGGCGTATCCGGATGGTCGGCCTCAGCCAGGGGAACGGGCCCTCCGGCTGGCCGGGGTCCCAGGTGGGCTTCGGTGGCGCGGTCGGCGGCGCCGGGGTGGCGGCCACGCGCGTCAGATCCGGTACCCGGAACCGGGCACCGTGACGATGACGGGCGGCTCGCCGAGCTTGCGCCGCAGGGTCATGACGGTCACCCGCACGACATTGGTGAACGGGTCGGTGTTCTCGTCCCAGGCTTTCTCCAGCAGCTGCTCCGCCGAGACCACGGTCCCCTCGCTGCGCATCAGGACCTCCAGCACCGCGAACTCCTTCGGCGCCAGCTGCACCTCACGGCCCTCCCGGAACACCTCGCGCCGGTTCGGGTCCAGCTTGATGCCGGCCCGCTCCAGTACGGGCGGCAGCGCGACGGTGGTGCGCCGCCCGAGGGCGCGCACGCGGGCGGTCAGCTCGGTGAAGGCGAAGGGCTTGGGCAGGTAGTCGTCCGCGCCGAGCTCCAGCCCCTCCACGCGGTCGCTGACATCGCCCGAGGCGGTCAGCATCAGCACCCGGGTGGGCATGCCGAGCTCGATGATCCGGCGGCACACGTCGTCGCCGTGCACGAGCGGGAGGTCCCGGTCGAGCACGACCACGTCGTAGTCGTTCACGCCGACCCGCTCCAGGGCGGCGGCGCCGTCGTACACGACGTCCACGGCCATGGCCTCCCGGCGCAGGCCGGTGGCCACCGCATCGGCGAGCAGCTGCTCGTCCTCGACGACGAGTACGCGCACGTCGTTTCCTTCCTCCGAGCCCCAGTGGGCACACGTGTATTGCGTCGTACATCCTGCCCGTTTCGGCCGTAAACCGGCTGTAAGGCAGGTCAGGAAGGGGCTTCTGGGACGCGAGTGAGGATTTGCACGGGCCGGGGAGGTTTCTGGGGCCGGGGGGCCGGGGAGGACGTCACCACACCCCAACCACTCCCTGACGGCGGAGAGCCACGTACCGCCGCCGACCCACGAAGAGGGGGCGAACCCACCATGGACGCATTCACCGCGGGTCTCCTGCAGCGCATCAGGGCCACGCAGACGGACCTCAGGCACGCCCAGGAGACGGGCGACGACTTCCTCGCCGAAGTGGAGCTGGCGGAGCTGGAGGATCTCCAGCGGCTGGCCGCCGAGCACGGTGTCCCGGTCTCGGCCGCCGTACCCGCCTGCTGATCCCGGCCCCACACCCGTACGTACCGGACCCCGGCAGCCCGTAAGGGCCGCCGGGGTCCGCGTGCGTGGGGGCGCCGGTGCGCCCGGTCAGTCGTGCCAGGCCCCGGCCTCGTCCAGCAGCGGCTGGAGCGAGGCGAAGACCGCGGGGGTCGCCGCCAGCACCAGTTCCCCGGACGCGGGGTGCCCCGTACGCCCGCCGGTCAGGGCGCCCGCCTCGCGGGCGATCAGGTCGCCGGCGGCCAGGTCCCAGGGGTTCAGGCCGCGCTCGTAGTAGCCGTCGAGCCGGCCCGCGGCCACGTCGCACAGGTCCAGGGCGGCCGAACCGCCCCGCCGGATGTCGCGGACCAGCGGGATGATCCGGGCCGCCACCTCGGCCTGCCGGGCCCGCCGGGCCTGGACATAGGCGAAGCCGGTCGCCAGCAGGGCCTGGTCCAGGGGCGCCGCCGGGCGGCAGGCCAGGCGCGCGGTGCCCAGCCAGGCGCCGCCGCCGAGCACCGCGTGGTAGGTCTCCCCGCGCATCGGGGCGCCCACGACGCCGACGACGGTCTCGCCCCCGTACTCGGCGGCGATGGACACCCCCCAGCTCGGCAGCCCGTAGAGGTAGTTCACGGTGCCGTCCAGCGGGTCCACGATCCAGCGCACCCCGCTGGTGCCCGGGACGTCCGCGCCCTCCTCGCCCAGCAGCCCGTCGTCGGGGCGGCGCTCGGCGAGCACGCCCGTGATCAGCTTCTCCGCCGCGAGGTCCATCTCGGTGACCACGTCGATCGGGCTGGTCTTGGTCGCCGCGACCGCCAGGTCGGCGGGGCGGCCGTCGCGCAGCAGGGCGCCGGCCCGCCGGGCGGCCTCCAGCCCCACGTCCAGCAGTTCGGCCTTCAGTTCTTCGGTGATCAAGGTCCCGCTCCCTACGCGTACGGACTGTCCGCGCCCGCGGCGGCCGGCCGGGGCGCACGCGCCGGGCAGCAGCCCACGGCGCACAGGTCGTGGCTTTGTCCCAGCGTGCCCACCCAGCACTCCCCGGCGGGCTCCCCGCGCTCCTTGGCGGCCCGCTCCAGCACCAGTTCGCGGACGGCCGCGGCGAAGCGCGGGTCGGCGCCGACGGTCGCGGAGCGCGCCACGGCCAGGCCCAGCTCGGCGGCCTTGGCGGTGGCCTCGGTGTCGAGGTCGTACAGGACCTCCATGTGGTCCGAGACGAAGCCGATGGGGACCATGACCACCGCCGGGGCGCCCTCGGCGTGCAGGGCCTCCAGGTGGTCGCAGATGTCCGGCTCCAGCCAGGGGATGTGCGGGGCTCCGCTGCGGGACTGGTAGACCAGCCGCCAGGGGCGCTCGGCGCCGGTGCGCTCGGCGACCGCGTCCGCGATCACCCGGGCGACGTCGAGGTGCTGCCGGACGTAGGCGCCGCCCTCGCCGCCGCCGGTGTGCTCCCCGACGGGGCCGGAGGTGTCCGCGGCGGCGGTGGGGATGGAGTGCGTGGTGAAGGCCAGGTGTGCCCCGGCGCGCACCTCCTCGGGCAGCGCGGCCAGCGACTCCAGCACCCCGTCGATCATGGGTTCCACGAAGCCGGGGTGGTTGAAGTAGTGCCGCAGCTTGTCCACGCGCGGCGGCTCGACGCCCTCGGCGGCCAGCGCGCCCAGCGCGTCGGCCAGGTTCTCGCGGTACTGGCGGCAGCCGGAGTAGGAGGCGTAGGCGCTGGTCGCGAGGACGGCGATGCGGCGGCGGCCGTCGGCGGCCATCTCCCGCATCACGTCGTCGAGGTACGGGGCCCAGTTGCGGTTGCCCCAGTAGACGGGCAGGTCCAGCCCCTGCTCGGCGAAGTCCTTGCGCAGCGCGTCCAGCAGGGCGCGGTTCTGGGCGTTGATGGGGCTGACCCCGCCGAAGCCGAAGTAGTGCTGCCCGACCTCCTTGAGGCGCTCGCGCGGGATGCCCCGGCCGCGCGTGACGTTCTCCAGGAACGGCACGACGTCGTCAGGTCCCTCGGGTCCGCCGAAGGAGAGCAGCAGGAGGGCGTCGTACGGGGCGGCGGAGCCGGCGTCGGGGGCGCGGAACTGGTCTGACATGTCTCGAATCCTGCCACCCGGCCCGCGGCCCGGGTAACGGACCCGGCGGGTTCTCACACCTCGGACGACAGGTAAGGTCACCCTAAGTTCCTGTCGGTATTCTCCCCGTGCGGGCGCCTTGTCGGCAGACGTAATCTGTGTGAGCCAATCACGTCCCTTACGGAGGGCATCTTGCCCAGTCCCTACCGCGCGATCTTCGCGACCCCCGGCACCAAGGGGTTCACGGCCGCCGGCCTGCTCGGCCGGATGCCGCTGTCCATGGTGGGCATCGGCGTCCTCACGATGATCACCGAGCTGGGCGGCAGCTACGCCCTCGCCGGCGGCCTGACCGCCACGATCGCCCTGTCCGCGGCTGCCGTGGGCCCCCAGGTCTCCCGGCTCGTGGACCGGCACGGACAGCGGCGCGTGCTGCGCCCGGCCACCCTGGTCGCGGCCGCCTCCGTCACCGGGCTGCTGATCGCGGCGGCCAACGGCTGGCCGAGCTGGACCCTGTTCGCCTTCGCCGTCGTCGCGGGCTGCGTGCCCAGCGTGGGATCGATGGTCCGGGCCCGCTGGACGGCACTGTTCCGCGACACCCCCCAGCTGCACACGGCCTACTCCTTCGAGTCGATCGTCGACGAGATCTGCTTCATCGTCGGCCCTCCGCTGGCCGCGCTGCTCTCCGCGAGCTGGTTCCCCGAGGCCGGTCCCGTGGTCGCCGTGGTCCTGCTGCTGGCGGGCGTGTGGTGGCTCACCGCGCTGACCGCCACCGAGCCCGCCCCGCACCCGCGGGACACGGACTCGGACACCTCCTCGGCCCTGCGCTCGCCCGGCCTGCAGGTCCTGGTGGCGACCTTCGTCGCGACCGGCGCGATCTTCGGCTCCGTGGACGTGGTCACCATGGCCTTCGCCGAGGAGCAGGGGGCCAAGTCCGTCGGCGGACTGCTCCTCGCGGTCTGGGCGTTCGGCTCCTGCCTCGCGGGCATCGTCTTCGGCCTCCTGCACTTCAAGGGGAAGGCCGAACCCCGCTGGGTGGTGGGCATCAGTGCGATGGCCGTGAGTATGATCCCCCTCCTACTGGCCGGGAACCTTCCGATCCTGGCCGTGGCGCTCTTCGTCTCGGGCCTCGCCATCGCTCCCACGATGATCACCACGATGGCCCTGATCGAGGCGCACGTACCGCGCGAGAAGCTGACCGAGGGCATGACCTGGATCAGCACCGGCCTTGCCGTCGGTATCGCGCTCGGCTCCTCCGCGGCCGGCCTGGTCGTGGACGAGGCGGGCGCGCGGAGCGGGTACGTCGTCTCCCTCTCGGCGGGGGTGGCCGCGGCGGCGGTGGCGTTCGCGGGATACCGCCGGCTGACGAGGCCGGCGCAAGGGGAGGAGCCCTCTAGCGATGGCGACGGCTACACCGGGGACAGCAGGGAAGAGCAGGCCGGCCGCATGGCGTAACTGGGCGGGCAATGTCACCGCCACGCCCGCCCGGGTGGTGACCCCGGCCTCCGTCGGGGAACTCCAGGAGACGGTGCGCCGGGCCGCCGAGGACGGGCTGCGGGTGAAGGCGGTCGGCACCGGCCACTCCTTCACCGCCGCCGCCGCGACCGACGGCGTACTGGTACGGCCGCAGGCGCTGGCCGGGATCCGCTCCGTCGACCGCACCGCCGGCACCGTCACGGTGGAGGCGGGCACGGCCTTGAAGGACCTCAACCGCGCCCTGGCCCGCGAGGGCCTGTCGCTCACCAACATGGGCGACATCATGGAGCAGACCGTCTCCGGCGCCACCAGCACCGGAACCCACGGCACCGGCCGCGACTCGGCCTCCCTCGCCGCCCAGATCCGCGGCCTGGAGCTGGTCACCGCCGACGGCCGGCTGCTGACCTGCTCCGAGAAGGAGAACCCCGAGGTCTTCGCGGCGGCCCGGCTGGGCATCGGCGCGCTGGGCATCGTCACCGCGCTCACCTTCGCCGTGGAGCCGCTCTTCCTCCTGACCGCCCGTGAGGAGCCCATGGGCTTCGAGCGGGTGACCGCCGAGTTCGAGGAGCACTTCGCGGAGAACGAGCACTTCGAGTTCTACTGGTTCCCGCACACCGGCAACTGCAACACCAAGCGCAACAACCGCAGCCAGGGCCCCGCCGCCCCCACCGGCGCGGTGAGCGGCTGGATCGAGGACGAGCTGCTCTCCAACGGCCTCTTCCAGGCCGTCAACTCCCTCGGCCGCGCCGTCCCGGCCACCATCCCCTCCATCGCCCGGGTCGCCAGCCGCGCCCTGTCGGCGCGCACCTACACGGACATCCCGTACAAGGTGTTCACCAGCCCGCGCCGGGTGCGGTTCGTGGAGATGGAGTACGCCCTCCCCCGCGCGGCCGTGGTCGACGCCCTGCGGGAGCTGCGCGCGATGGTGGACCGCTCGCGGCTGCGGATCAGCTTCCCGGTGGAGGTGCGTACGGCACCGGCCGACGACATCACGCTGTCGACGGCCTCCGGCCGCGACAGCGCCTACATCGCCGTGCACATGTACAAGGGCACTCCCTACCACGCCTACTTCACCGCGGCCGAGCAGATCTTCACCGCGCACGGGGGCAGGCCGCACTGGGGGAAGATGCACACGCGGGACGCGGAGTACTTCGCCTCCGTCTACCCCCGTTTCGCGGAATTCACCGCACTGCGCGACCGGCTCGACCCGGACCGGGTCTTCGGCAACGACTACCTGCGCCGCGTCCTGGGCGCCTGAGCCGGAAGGTGCCCCGGGTCAGGAGGGGCCGGGCGCCGGGGACGAGGACCTGGCGCCCGGTGTCCCGGCCGAGGGCGTGGGCGCCGGAGTCGGACTCTGCGTCGACGGGGAGGGGGCCGGGCCGGAGCCCGACGGGCTGGGGTCCGGACCGGAACTGCCGCTTCCGGGCGACCGGGACGGCTCCGGGGAGGCGGCGGGGCCGGAGGGCTCGCCGGGCGGGTCCGGCTTCCCTCCCTTGCCGTTCCCGCCGTCCTTCTCGCCGCCCTCGGGGTCCTGGCTCTCCCGGCGGTCCTTGCCGGCCGGTCCCCCGCTGGGCGGGTCCTGCCGGTCCGGGCCCGCCGTGCGGGTGCCGCCGGAGAAGAGGGTGCCGCCGCCGCTGCTGACGGAGGTACCGGCCACCGCCTCGTAGGTGCCGAGCCCGCCGATGGCGAGGGCGAAGGCGGCGCCGGAGGCCACCGCGGTGCGCTTCCAGCCGCGCATCCGGGTGCCGTGCACGGTGGCCGCGCCGAACTCCCCGGACGTGCTGGCGGCCGGAGCCTCCGGTTCCCCGGCGGGCGGCGGGACCTGACGGGCCCTCGGGCCGGTGGTCTCGCGGAGCTGTTCCCCGGTGCGCCGGAAAAGGTGCTGGATGACGGGCCCGCCCGCCGTGGCGACGACGCTGACCACGCCCGCGCCGAGGATGGTCCCGTAGACCCCGAGCTTCGAGGCGAGCAGGGCCGCCGCGACGGTGGCGAGGGAGGAGCCGGCGACCTGGGCCGCGCTCAGTTCGAGTTTCTGCTTCTCCGGTTCGGTCCCGACGTCCCGTGTCGTCGTCTTCTGACCCATCGCCACCCTCTGTGTGCTCAGCCTCTCGTGCTTCTCCTCTTTCAGCAGTTACTGACAGCAGAGCGAAGGGGAAAGTTCCGTTTCGGGCGATTCTGTGAAGCATGCCACCCGGATCCGGCCGGCGGGCGAGGCTGGGATCCGACAGCGGGCAGCCCGATCGGCGCCGCCCGGCAGAAGTTCGGCGGCGCGGCGGTCCACCCCGGTGGCCCGAATGGAGTACTGTGGCGAGCCCTGGGGCTGGCCTTCCTTTTGGTTGTCCGGATCCGGGAGAGGGGGCCGGTTGATGGAGAACGGCACTCGAAGACCGGTGATGCCGCGGTATCGCACGGGATCCTGCTGCACACAGTAACCACTTGGTCACTGTGCGTACCCAACAGGTAACCGTGCCATAACGCCGATCAAGGGCGCATGCCCGACACGCCGGTTTAACACGGCAAGGTTGTGGCAGGCTGCACCCGGGCAGGCCACACTCGACTAGCGGAAGCAGCGACGCACGTGACGTCGGCAGGCACCACCCGGGAGGTCCCCATGCCCGAACTGCGTGTCGTGGCCGTCTCAAATGACGGCACACGACTGGTGCTCAAGGCTGCGGACAGTACGGAGTACACGCTTCCGATCGATGAGCGGCTGCGTGCCGCCGTACGCAACGACCGCGCGCGCCTGAACCAGATCGAGATCGAGGTGGAGAGCCACCTCCGCCCCCGAGACATCCAGGCCCGCATACGGGCCGGTGCCTCCGCGGAGGAGGTCGCCCAGCTCGCCGGCATCCCCGTCGACCGCGTCCGCCGGTTCGAGGGGCCCGTGCTGGCCGAGCGCGCCTTCATGGCCGAACGCGCCCGCAAGACACCCGTGCGCCGGCCCGGCGAGAACACCGGACCGCAGCTCGGCGAGGCCGTGCAGGAGCGGCTGAGCCTGCGCGGGGCCGACAAGGACTCCGTGCTGTGGGACTCCTGGCGCCGCGACGACGGCACCTGGGAGGTCCTGCTCGTCTACCGGGTCGCGGGCGAACCGCACTCCGCGAGCTGGACCTACGACCCGCCGCGCCGGCTGGTCGTGGCCGTGGACGACGAGGCCCGCTCCCTCATCGGTGAGTCCGAGGACCTGCCGCCCGCGCCCGAGCCGAGCTTCCCCTTCGTACCGAGGATCGCGCGGCTGCCGCGCGACCGGCCGCTGGACCGCACCCTGGACCGGCAGCTGGAGCGGGTGGACCCCCGGCCCACGCCCGTACCGGAGCCGGAGGAGGAACGGGACACGCTGACCAGCCTGCTGGAGGCCGTACCGAGCTTCCGCGGCGACATGGTGGTGCCCGAACGCCCCGAACTGCCCGATACGGAACCGGAGGCGGAGGAGCCGCCGGCTCCCGCCGCCTCGGCGGGCGCGGGCGCCGCGTACGCCGACGTACTGATGCCCCGTACGGTGGCGGGCCACCGCGACCGGCTCACGGGGACCACCGACCGGCAGGCCGAGGCCGACGGGGTCCGGCCCGGACGCCGCGCGGCGGTGCCGAGCTGGGACGAGATCGTCTTCGGCACCCGGCGCAAGAAGCAGGAGTAAAGGGGGCAGGCCGACCGCCGGGTCCGGCGGTCGGCCTGCCGTCGTGCGGGGCGCTACTGCGGGTCGGGGCCCGTGGCCACCGGGCGGGACGGGTCCGAGGACCAGTGCGACCAGCTGCCCGCGTAGAGGTCCGCGCCGATACCGGCCACTTCAAGCGCCAGCACCTCGTGCGCTCCGGACACCCCGGAACCGCAGTACACGCCGACCGGTGCGCCCGCCGACGCGCCCAGCGCCCCGAAGCGGGCCCGCAGCGCCTCCGCCGGCAGGAACCGGCCGTCCGCGTCCACGTTCTCCGTGGTCGGCGCCGACAACGCGCCCGGGATATGGCCGCCCACCGGATCGATCGGCTCGACCTCGCCCCGGTAGCGCTCGCCCGCGCGGGCGTCCAGGAGCACGCCCTCGCGCGCCCGCAGGGCCGCCGCGTCCGCGTCCAGCACCCCCAGCGCACCCGGCGTTGGCTTGAAATCGCCCTCGGCCGGAGTTACCTGTCCGGCCGTGACCTCGCCGCCCGCCGCCGTCCACGCGGCAAGGCCGCCGTCCAGGACTCGCACGTCCGGGTGACCCGCCCAGCGCAGCAGCCACCAGGCCCGGGCGGCCGCCCAGCCCTGCCCGCCGTCGTACACGACCACCGGTCCGTCCGCGCCGACCCCGGCCCGGCGCATCGCCGCGCCGAACGCCTCCGGGTCGGGCAGCGGGTGGCGGCCGCCCGCGCCCGGCGGACCTGCCAGTTCGCTGTCGAGGTCGACGTACACGGCGCCGGGCAGGTGTCCCGCCAGGTAGGCGGGGCGCTGGTCGGGGCCGCCGAGCTGCCAGCGGACGTCCAGCAGCAGCGGGGGCCGGGGGCCCGTCAACTCGTCGCGCAGGGCGGTGGCGGAGAGAATCGCAGATTTCGCAGTCATGACGGCCATCTTCCACCCCGTCCGGGGCCCGTGGGACGCGCCCGTCGGGGGTGGGGCGGCCTGATCCGGTCAACTCCGTCCGTGGCCCCCGTCATGCGGCCCGGTCGGGGCATAGCGGGTCCGCCGGGGTGGAACCATCAGCACCGGTATCGGCACGACGGAGGAGACGGCTGACATGACCGAGGCAGCGGCAGCGACCCGGCACACTCCCGGCACCCCGTGCTGGGTGAGCCTCATGGTGCACGGCCTCGGGAGCACCGAGGACTTCTACGCCGACCTGTTCGGCTGGGAGTACGAGCCCGGCCCCGCGCAGCTCGGCCCGTACGTCCGCGCGGTGCTGGACGGTCAGGAGGTGGCCGGGATCGGGGAGATGCCGCCCGACCGGCATCTGCCGCACGCCTGGACCACGTATCTGGCCACGGACGACGCCGGGGTGACGGCCGAGGCGGTCCGCGCCTGCGGGGGCACGGTGGCCGTGGGGCCGCTGGACGCCGGCGCCGCGGGCCGGGTGGCGATCTGCTCCGATCCGCTGGGCGCGGTCTTCGGCCTGTGGCAGACGCGGGGCCTGCCGGCCGCCGGGGTGTACGGGGCTCCGGGCACGCCCGTGTGGAACGAGCTGGTCACCCAGGACACCTCGACGGTCGGCAAGTTCTACGAGCGGGTCTTCGGCCACGAGGCGCAGACGCACATCACCGCCTCCGACGACTTCGACCACCTCAGCCTGAACCTGGCGGGCCGCCCGGTGGCCGCCGTGCACGGGGTCGGCCGGTCGCTGCCGCACGACCGGGGGCCGCACTGGCTGGCGTACTTCGAGGTGGCGGACACCGACGCGGCGGCGGAGCGGGTGTGCGCGCTCGGCGGCCGTGTGGTCGCCGCGCCCCACGAGGGCATGCGGGGCCGGCAGGCGACGGTGGCGGATCCGGGGGGCGCGGTCTTCGCCCTGGTGCGCTCACGCCCCTGAGCCCGGCCGGGCGAAGTGCCGGGCGGTGGGGACGAGGGCCGCGCCCGCCGGTACGAGGAGGCAGGCGGCGGCGCACACCCCGAGCACCGCGGTGACCCCGAAGCTGTCGATGGCCGGGGCGATGAGGGCCAGGCCGAGCGGGGCGAGGCCGTAGGAGACGAGGAAGTCCAGGGAGGAGACCCGGGCCAGCTTGTCGGGGGCGACCTCGCGCTGGGTGGCCGTGAACCAGGGCACGTTGAACAGTTCGATCCCGGTGCCGGCGACGACGTACGCGGCGATCACCACGGCCGGGTGCACCGGCAGCATCAGGCTCAGCGGCGCGAGGCCGTAGGCGGCCAGTCCGGCGAAGGCGGCCCAGCCCTGGGAGCGGGGCCGCCACCGGGCGGTGACCAGGGCTCCGCCGAGGGCGCCCACGGTGTAGGCGGTCATGGCGGCGGCGAGCACCCACTCGGTGCCGTAGCGGTCGCGGCTGATCAGGGGCAGGGCGACGCTGGTGGCGGAGTAGCCCAGCGTGATCACGGCGGCGAGGGCGGCCAGCCCGGCGAGGAACCAGGGGTGGCGGCGGGCCTCGCGGACCCCGTCGACGAACTCGGCGCGGAACGAGGCGCGGGGCGGCCGGGGCCCGGCTTCGGCGGTGACGGCGGCGCCCCGGCCCGGCAGGAGCGCGGCGACCAGCCACAGCGCGCCTATCCCGAGCAGCAGGGTGGCCACGTCGAGGAAGGCCGCGAGCAGGGCGGTCAGGGCGGGTCCGGCCAGGGTGGAGGCCCGGACCGCGAGGGTCGTCGCGGCGTTGGCCTGCTGCCGGCGACCGGGGTCGACCACCTCGGCGGTGAGGGCCTGGAAGGCGGGGCGGCAGGCCCCCTGCCCGGCTCCGGCGAGGGCGGCGGCCGCGGTCATGAGCAGGAGTGACCGGCCGAGCCCGAGGGCGAGCAGGGGTGCGGCGGCGGCTGCCGCGAGCGCGGACCAGAGGACGACGGCCCGGCGGGAGTGCCGGTCGGCCAGCACCCCGCCGACGGCGACGGCGGCGAGGAATCCGGCGGTGCGCGCGCCGAGGACCAGGCCCAGTCCGGCGGCGCCGAGTTCACGGTGCAGGACGGCGAGGCCGAGGACGAAGGGCAGGGCCCAGGTGGCGAGCCCGGAGGCGGTGGTCCCGGCCCACAGGCGCAGGAAGCCGGGGTCGCGCAGGACGGAACGGGCGCGTGGGGGGCCGCTCTTGGGGGCGGCGGGGGCGGGTGCGGTCGTCACGGTGTGGCGCTCCTCATGTCATTAATGAAAACGATAACCATTACAGTACTCTCTGAACGCGGCGCTTCTGCCCGCCGCCCGGCCCTGTCCGCTCCCTGCCAGCGCCCTGTCCGTCCCCGCCCCAGACCGGAGAACCCATGCGCCCTCGCACCCGAACGGGCCTCGCCCTGACCCTCGTCCTCGCCTCCGCGGCGGCCGCCGCGGGCTGTGCGGCCCCCGCCGAACGCCCCCGTCCCGAAGGCGCGGCCGCCTCCCGGACCACCCTCAGCAGCTGCGGCCGGGAGCTCTCCTTCGACCGCTCCCCCGCCCGCGCCGTCGCCCTCGACCAGACCTCCAGTGAGACCCTGCTGGAACTGGGCCTCCAGGACCGGATGGCCGGGACGGCCAACCTCAAGACGAAGATCCCGGCGCGGTACCAGGACGCCTACGCGAAGATCCCGGTGATCGCCCCCAAGATCGCCACCGGCGAGCAACTGCGCGCCGCCACACCGGACTTCGTCGTCGCCGGTTCCGCCGACCTCTATACGAAGGACCGCGCGGGCACCCGCGAGGAGCTGGCCGCCCTCCAGGTCCCCGCCTTCGTCAGCGCCGTGGACTGCCCGCAGCAGAACCCGGCCGGCACGGCCCCCTTCGACCTGCTCTTCTCCGACTACGAGCAGCTGGGCAAGGTCTTCGGCGCCGGGGACCGGGCCGCGCGGCTCGCCGCCGACCAGCGCGCGGCCGTGGCCAAGGCCGGTGAGAGCGCGGGCCGGACCGCCACGGCGGACGGCCGGCCGCCCACCGTGGTCTACCTCTACTCCGTCTTCAACGGCATGCCGTACGTGGCCGGGCGGACCGGGCTGCCCAGTGAGATGAGCCGGATCGTCGGCGCGAAGAACGCCTTCGACGATGTGAACGAGGACTGGCCGGAGGTCTCCTGGGAGGAAGTGGCCAGGCGGAACCCGGACTTCATTGTCATCGGGGACCTGTCCGAGCGGGGCCGGCCCGGCGACAGCGCCGCCGAGAAGCGCGAGGCGATGGCGAAGGACCCGGTGGTGTCCCGGCTGGGAGCCGTCCGCGAGAACCGGATCATCGAGGTGCCCGGCATCGAACTGGACCCGTCCGTCCGCTCCGTGCACGCGCTGGGACTGCTGGCCGCCGGGATGAAGGACCTCGGCTATGTCCGCTGACACGGCCGCGGATCTGCTGCATCCGGCGGCGCGTGCCACCGCGGGCCGTCCGGCTTCGGCGGATCCGGTGCCCGCGCCTCCGCGGCCGGGGCCCGCGCGGGTGGTGATGCCGCTGGCGCTGCTGCTCGTACTGGCCTTCTCGGTGGCCGCCGCCACCCGGATCGGGGCCGCCGACGTGGGATGGGCCGAGCTCGGCCGGGCCTTCGGGTCCCGGCTGGGGCTGGGCGGTGAGCCGCTGCCGCCGCTCATGGACTCCCTCGTCTGGGACCTGCGGCTGCCCCGGGTGCTGATGGCCGCGCTGGTCGGGGCCTCGCTCGCGGTGTGCGGGACCGTACTGCAGGCCGTCACCCGCAACGCGCTCGCCGATCCCTATCTGCTCGGGGTGGCCTCCGGCGCGTCCACCGGAGCCGTGGCCGTGGTCGTGCTCGGGGTGGGGGCCGGCGCCCTCGGGGTCACCGGCGGCGCCCTCGCCGGGGCCCTGCTCTCCTTCGGGCTGCTGCTCCTGCTGCTGCGGCGTACCGGGCTGGACTCGGCCCGCATCGTCCTCACGGGCGTGGTCGTCGGACAGCTCTTCACCGCCCTGACCTCGCTGGTGCTGATGGCCTCGGCCGACGCCGACACCACCCGCGCCCTCACCCACTGGCTGCTCGGCTCGCTGGCACCGGCCCGCTGGGACGCCGTCGTGGTCTGCGCCGTCGTCACCCCGCTGGGGCTCGCGGTGGCCTGGCTGTGCGCGAACGCCCTGGACGGGCTGGCCTTCGGCGCGGACACCGCCGCCTCGCTGGGGATCGGCGTACGCGGCACCCGGATGCTGCTGCTGGTGACCACCGCCGTCCTGACCTCGGTCGCGGTGGCCACCGTCGGCGCCGTCGGCTTCGTCGGGCTGATCGTCCCGCACGGGGTGCGCTTCCTCGTCGGGCCGGTGCACCGGCTGCTGCTGCCCTGCGCGGCGCTGGCGGGCGCGGTGTTCCTGGTGTGGACCGACGCCCTGGCGCGGATCGCGTTCGCACCCCGGGAGGTGCCCGTCGGGGTGATCACCGCGCTGATCGGGGTGCCGCTGTTCCTCGTCGTCCTGCGCAGGAGGGGTGAGCTGTGAGGATCACCGCCGAGGGACTGAGCTGGTCCGCCTCCGGGACACCCGTGGTGCGCGGGGTCGATGTGGACATCGCGCCGGGCGAGACCGTGGCCCTGCTCGGCCCCAACGGCTCGGGCAAGTCCTCCCTGCTGCGCTGCCTGGCCGGGCTGCGCACGCCCGACACCGGGACCGTGCGCTACGACGGCACGCCCGTACGGGAGCTGGGCGCGCGGGGGATCGCCCGGCGGGTCGCCTTCGTGGAGCAGGACTCCGGGCCCGACACCGGTCTGCGGGTGGCCGATGTCGTCGGGCTGGGGCGGACCCCCTTCCGCGACCGCTGGCGCGGGCCGGACGCGCACGACCGGGCCGTGGTCGCCGCCGCGCTGGAGCGGGTCGGGCTGGCCCACCTCGCCGGGCGGTCGTGGCAGGGCCTGTCCGGGGGTGAGCGGCGGCGGGCGCACATCGCCCGCGCGCTGGCCCAGCAGCCGTACGGGCTGCTGCTCGACGAGCCGACCAACCACCTGGATGTCAAGCACCAGTTGGAGCTGATGGAGCTGCTGGCCGGCACGGACCGGACGGTGCTCGTCGCGCTCCACGACCTCACCCTGGCCGCCCGCTACTGCGACCGGCTGCTGCTCCTGCACCACGGCCGCCTGATCGCCTCCGGCACCCCCGCCGAGGTCCTCACCGCCGGGAACCTCGCCCGGGTCTTCGAGGTCGACGCGGAACTGACCACCGACGGGCCGGGACGACCGGCGGTGGCCTACCGGGGGCCGCTGCGCACCGCCCCGCACATCCCGTCCGCCCCTTCTCCCCTGTCCCGGACCGCAGTCAGCAACGGAACCCAAGGAACACCATGACGACTACACCCACCACGTCCACCGCCCCCACCGCCCGCACCGTCGACGCGCTGCTCACGGCCGTCCTGGCCGGGGAGCACGGCCCGCTGCCCTCCGGGCTCGTCGCGACCAGCGTGTTCTGGATCCACCACGGCACCCGGCTGGCCGGCGGCGACACCACCTATCTCAACCAGTACGTCGTCGTCCGCCTCGGCGACTCCTTCGGCGGCTGCGCCTTCGAGGCGGGCGAGGTCGATCCGGCCGTCTGCCGCGACTCCTCCGGCGCCCCGCTCGACGTCCTGCTGAGGGACGCCCCGCGCCCGCTGCGGATCGCCGCGCTGGACGCCTATCTCGCCTCCCGCCACCCGCACCGCGACTCCGGCGCGGAGCCCGTCACCCTCCCCGCCGGTACGCCCGAGACCCGCGCGGCGGCCCGGGACGCGGCCATCGCCGGGCTGCTGGACCTCGCGCCCGGGGCGAAGGTCGGCCTGATCGGCGTGGTCAACCCGCTGGTGGCGGCGATCCGCGCCCGGGGCGGGGAACCGCTGCCCTGCGATCTCAACCTGCGGGCCACCCAGTGGGGCGACCCCGTCACCCCCGACATGCACGAGGTGCTGGAGCGCGCGGACGCCGTCGTCGCCACCGGGATGACCCTCGGGAACGGCTCCTTCGACACCGTCCTCGACCGCTGCCGCCGCCGGGGCATCCCGCTGGTCGTCTACGCGCAGACCGGCAGCGCCGTCGCCCGCGCCTTCCTCGGCTCCGGGGTGACCGCGCTGTCCGCGGAGCCCTTCCCCTTCTCCCAGTTCAGCGCCGACCCGACCGTCCTGTACCGCTACCGGACGGCGGGACCGGCGTGAGCCCGGCGCTCCGCCACGCCACCGGGTACGGGCACGCCCCCTGCCACCACGGCGAGATCCTGCAAGGCGTCTTCCGCGACCCAGCCGGGCGGCGCTGCGCCGGACTGGTCACCCTGCCGATGGACGGCCCCGGCAGCCGCGCCGAGTTCGCCCGCGGGCCGGACACCCCGGCCGGGGTGGTCACCGTACGGCCCGGCGACCGTACGAAGGCGGCGCGGGCGGCGGTGCTCGCCGTCGAGGAGTGCGCGCGGCGCGGTGGGGAGGCGCCCTGCGGCGGGGAGCTGCGGCTGCTCGGGGAGGTGCCGGTGGGACTGGGCATGGGCAGCTCCACCAGCGATGTCATCGCGGCGGTCCGGGCGGTGGCCGACGCCTACGGGGTGCGGCTGCCCGCCGAGGTCGTCGCCCGGCTGGCGGTCCGCGCCGAGCGGGCCAGTGATCCGCTGATGCTCGACGCCCGGCCGGTGCTCTTCGCGCAGCGCGAGGGGCGGGTGCTGGAGGTGCTGGGCCGGCGGCTGCCGCCGCTCGTGGTGGTGGGCTGCGCCCTGGGCGGGGGCGCGCCCGTGGACACCCTCGCGCTGCCGGCCCGGGTGTGGGACGAGGCCGATCTACGGGCCTTCGAGCGGCTGCGGTCCCTGCTGCGGCGGGCCGTGGCTCTCGGGGACGCGGCGCTGCTCGGGCGGGTCGCGACGGCCAGTGCCCGGCGCGGCCAGCGGGCGCTGCGGCACGCGGAGTTCGACACCGTGGAGGGCATCGCCGGGCGGCTCGGCGCGGTGGGCGTGCAGATCGCGCACAGCGGGTCGGTGGCCGGGCTGCTGCTCGATCCGGCCGTGCCGGGGCTGCGCCACCGGGTGCGTGGCTGCGTACGGGCCCTGGAGGGCGAGGGCGTTCCCGTCACCCGTGTCTTCACGACCGTCCCGACCCGGGCGGCCTTTCCGACGACCAAGGAGTTCACCAGTGGACCGGCACATCGCGGAGGCCGTCGGCCGACCGGATCTGATACGCCTCGACGACCGGCTCGTCTGCCTGCGCTTTGAGACCATGAAGGTGGTCTCCGCGCTGGCGGCGGTCCGCCACCTGCTCGACACCGGGGTGGTGCGGCGCGGCGACACCCTGCTGGACAGCTCCAGCGGGATCTACGCGTACGCGCTGGCGCTGGCCTGCCACCGGCACGGCATGCGCTGCCACATCATCGGGTCGACCACGGTGGACCGCACGCTGAGCGTGCAACTCGCCGTACTGGGGGCCACGCTGGAGCGGATGGAGCCCTGCGACGACCTCAAGCTGGACCAGAAGCGGCGCGTGGAGCGCGTCCACGAGATCCTGGCCGCGCATCCCGAGTACCACTGGATGCGGCAGTACCACGACGAGGTGCACTACCTGGGCTACCGGGCGGTGGCCGAGCGGATCCGGGAGGCCACGGGCGGCGCGGAGCTGACCCTGGTGGGCGGGGTGGGCTCCGGGGCCTCGACCGGGGCCCTGGCCCACTATCTGCGGGAGGGGTCACCGGGGGTGGAGCTGGTCGGGGTGCAGCCCTTCGGCAGCGTCACCTTCGGGGCGGGCCATGTGTCCGACCCCGAGATCATCATCGCCGGGATCGGCAGCTCCATCCCCTTCGGCAACGTCCGCCACGCGTCCTACGACACGCTGCACTGGATCTCCTTCGACGCGGCCCTGTCCGGCGGCGTCGACCTGCTGCGCCGGCACGCGGTGTTCGCGGGGCTGTCCACGGGGGCGGCCTATCTCGCCGCGCGCTGGGAGCGGGCCCGCTCCCCGGAGCGCACGGTGGTCTTCGTCGCCGCCGATACCGGGCACCGCTACGTGGACACGGTGTACGCCCGCCACCGCGAGGCGGTCCCCCTGGACTCCCTGGCCCCGCGCGCGGTGACGGGCCCGGCCGAGCTCGCCCTGCCCTGGTCCCGGACGGACTGGAACAGGGCGGGCGGCTCCGCGGAGACCGTGGCGGGATTCGAACCCGCGTCACCGGATTTGCAGTCCGGCCCCTGGGCCACTCGGGCACACGGTCCTGGTGGTGCGCACGTACGACGCTAGACCCCCGGCCGCCCCGGCAGAAGGGCCCGGCCCGCCCCGCCACAGGACCGCAATACGCCGTTCACGAACGGGGACGGCCGGTCCGGCCGGGGAGACGGCACTGGTGCGTGGCGGCCGCATGCGGTACTACAACCAGCGCGGCGGTCCGCCGCGTTCACCGAGGAGTACCCCGTGCCGTTCCGGTCCCGCCGCCTTCGCCCGGCTGTCCTGCTGCTCACCACCGCCCTGGTCGCGGGAGGGGTGGGCGGCTGCTCCGCCCTGGCGCCCTTCACCACCTGCGAGGGCACCGAGGACCGGCTGCGGGAGCTGGATTCCCTGCCGCTGCTGGCCTCGGCGCCGCCCGGCGCCAAGGCGGCCCCGGGGGACGCGGGCGCGTACGCGGAGTGCGTCGACGACAGCGGGGACGCCTGGCTGTCCGCCCGGCGGCTGTACTTCTACCCCGGCAGCGAGCAGGAGGTCCTGGCCCATTACCGGCGGGCGGCCGAGGACGGGGGCTGGCAGGTGCACACCCCGGCGTGGCCCTTCGCCGACCCCGCGCTGGAACTGTGCTTCACCCAGGGCCCGGAGGGCGGTGCCCGGCAGGCGACGGTGCACTTCGTGTCCCGCCGCCTGCTGCACGAGGTCTACCGGCTGCCCCCGAACCGGGAGTCGGCGCGGGGCCTGGCCTTCGAGATCGAGGCCGGCTCGGAGAGCGACGGCTCCTCGTCCTCCTGCTGGGACTGAACCCGCCGCTCAGCTGTGGCGGGCCGTGTTCCAGGAGTGCCAGAGGGAGGCGTAGGCACCGGCGGCGGCGAGGAGTTCTTCGTGGCTGCCCAGTTCCACGATGCGGCCCGCGTCCATGACCGCGATGCGGTCCGCGTCGCGGACCGAGTCCAGGCGGTGCACGATCGATATGACCGTGCGCCCCTCGATCAGCGCGGCCAGCGAGCGTTCGACGCGGCGTGAGGCGGTGGAGTCCAGCAGGGCGGTGGCCTCGTCGAGGACCAGGGCGTGCGGGTCCGACAGCAGCAGCCGGGCGAGGGCCAGTTGCTGGGCGTGCGAGGGGGAGACCAGGGCGGCGCCGGGGCCGATCTCGCTGTCCAGGCCGTCGGGCAGGGAGCGTACCCAGTCGGCCAGCAGGACGGTGGCCAGGGCTTCCCACAGCTTCGCGTCCGCCGTGGCGTCCCGGTCGTCGGCCTCCTCACCGGTGGTGCCCACGGCCAGCAGGAGGTTGTCCCGGACCGTGCCCGTGAACACGTGCTGTTCCTGGGTGACCAGGACGATCTCCCGCCGCAGCCGGTCCACCGGCAGGCCGGCCACGTCGGCGCCGCCGATGCGTACGGTGCCCCGCGTGGCGTGGTGCACGCCCGCGAGCAGTTTGCCGAGGGTGGACTTCCCCGCGCCGGAGGCGCCGACGACCACCAGCCGCTCCCCCGCCGCGATGTCCAGGTCGACGCCGGTCAGCACCTCGCGGCTCGGCCCGTAGCCGAAGTGGACGCCCTCCAGGCGGATGGCGTGCCCGTCGGAGGGCGGTGGCGTGCCCGGCTCCTCGCGGGGCAGGCGTTCGACGCCGAGGATGCGGCGCAGCGCGGCGTTGCCGATCTGGAGTTCGTCGGTCCAGGTCAGCAGGTCGTTCAGGGGCTCGCCGAGGGCCTGGACGTAGAGCACGACCGCGGTCAGCTCCGCCAGTCCCACCTCGCCGCGCTGGTAGGCCAGTCCGCCGATGAGGAGGGTGAGCGCCATCGGGACCATCGTGGCCAGGTCCAGGCTGGGGAACCAGATGGTCTGGAGCCAGGTGGTGCGCTGGCGGGTGCGCACCACCCGGTCCACGGCCGCCCCGTGGCGGCGGAGCTGGCGCGGGCCGAGCCCCAGGGCCTCGACGGTGGCGGCGCCGCGCGTGGTCTCGTGGGTGACGGCCAGGACGTCGGCCTCCTCCGCGAGCAGGCGCTCGTACGCCCGGGTGGCGCGGGGCCGGTACCACCAGGTGGAGAGGACGGCGAACGGTACGCCGGCCAGCAGTCCGAGGGCGAGCAGCGGCGAGGTGAGGAGGATGGCGGCGAAGGTGAACAGGAGGGTGACGGCGGCCAGCGCGATGCGCGGGACGGCCTGCCGGATGCTCTCGTTCAGCCGGTCGGCGTCGGTGGTCGCGCGGCTGAGCAGGTCGCCGGTGCCGACGGCCTCGACCTCGGAGAGCGGCAGCCGCAGCACCCGGCTGACGAAGTTCTCGCGGGTACGGGCGAGCACGCGTTCGCCGAGCAGGGTGGCCTGGGTGCGGGCGGCGCGGGCGAGGAGGGCGTGGCCGACGAGGATGGCGACGAAGGCGAGGGCGAGCATGTCCACGCGGCCGGTGGTGGTGCCGTCCTTGACCGATTCGACGAGGTACCCGAGCAGCCGGGGGCCGACCAGGCTGGCCGCGAGGGCTGCGGCGAACAGGCCGAAGGTCAGGGCCAGCCGGGGGGCTTCGCCGCGCAGGAAGACGGCGGTCCAGGCGCGCACCTCGGCCCGTCCGGCGAGCGGCAGCCGCCCGGCCCCGGGGGCTTCGGCGGGGGCCGGGGCGGCCGCGTCGGCGCCGGGGGCCGGGGCGGTGGCCCGGGTGGGGGTGGTGGTCATGAGGGGACTCCTGCGGAGCGGTCGGTGGCGCCGGCGGCGGGCTCCGCGTCGAGGCGGACCACATGGTCGGCGGCGGCCCGCCACAGCGGGCTGTCCGTGAGGACCACCGTGGTCCGGCCGGCGCGCAGGGCGGCGACCCGTTCCACGATGCGGGCTTCGGTGTGGGCGTCGACCGAGGCGGTGGGGTCCTCCAGGATCAGCAGGTCGGGGGCGGCGAGCAGGGCGCGGGCGAGGACCAGCCGCTGGCGCTGGCCGCCGGAGAGGGCGCGGCCGCCCTCGTCCAGCCAGGCGTCGAGGCCGCCGGGCAGGGCCTCGACCACGTCGGTGGCGTCGGCGGCGGACAGGGCCCGGTCCAGGGCCTCCTGGGGGCGGGCGGAGCCGGCGGTCAGCTCCTCGCGGACGGTGCCGCTGAAGAGGATGTCGGCGGGTCCGGAGCGCAGCAGCCGCGCGGACAGCTCCTCGGGGTCGGCCCGGTCCAGGGGGACCCCGCCGACCCGGACGGCGCAGGGGACGCCGCCGGGGTGGGCGCCGGGCCGGCTGAGCCGGTCGGCGAGGTCGCCCGCGCGGCCGGCGGGCGCGGTGATCACGGTGAGGCGGCCCGCGGCGGCCCGGACCCCGGAGTCGGCGTCGGCCAGGGCGAGGGCGCCGGCGGGCAGCGGGGCGGGATCTCCGGGCCGGACGGTCTCGGGGGTCAGCCGCAGCAGGGTGCAGACGCGGCCGGCGGCGACCTTGGCGAGGCTCAGGGTCTCCGCGGCCTCGGTGGCCGTGCTGACGGGCAGGGTGAGGAAGGCGGAGGCCCCGTAGAAGGCGACGAGTTCACCGGCGGTGATGGTGCCGTTCAGGGCGAGCCGGGCGCCGAGCCAGACGATGCCGACGGTGACCAGGCCGGGCAGGAAGACCCCGGCGGCCTGGAGCCACGCCTCCATCCGGCCGGCGGATTCACCGGCCCGGCGGACCTGCTGGCTGGTGCGGCGGAAGCGTTCGGCGAAGCGGGCCTCGCCGCCGATGCCGCGCAGGATGCGCAGGCCCGCCACGATGTCACCGGCCTGGGAGGTGGCGATGCCCATCTGCTCGCGCTGGGCCTCGTCGCGTTCCTGGAGGGGCCGCAGCAGGGGGCCGATGCCGAGGACGGCCGCGGGGACGCCGATGAGTACGGCGAGCCCGAGCACGGGCGAGGTGAGGGTGAGGGCCACGGCGACGAGGACGGCGGCGACGACCGCGCCGATGGTGCGGCCGATGACCTCGAAGGCGTTGCCGATGCTCTCCACGTCGGCGGTGGCGGAGGCGGCCACGTCGCCCGAGCGGGCCTTGCCGCGCAGGGTGGCGCCGAGCCGTACGACCTGGCGTGCGAGGACGCGGTGGGTGACGGACAGGGCGTGGGCCTCGGCGCCGACGGCGGCCTGGATGAGCCCGGCGCCGGCGAGGGCCTGGAGGATGCCGAGGCCGAGGGCGACCAGCGACCACAGGTAGAGCCCGGCCTGGCCGGTGGCCTCCCCGGCCTCGTCGATGGCCCGGCCGAGGACGAGCGGGATCAGTGCCAGGGGGACCATCCACAGCACGCCGAGCAGGGCGGCGAGGAGCAGCGGCCGGGGGCGGATCCGGGCCAGCCACCAGAGGTAGGCCCAGGGGCCCCCGGACTCCGCCTCGGGGACGGCGGCGGGGGCGACGGAGGCGTCGAAGAGTCGGTTGCTCACAGGTACCGGTCCCGGGTGCGCGCGCGGTCGACCTTTCCGGTGCGGGTGTGCACCAGTTCGGGCACGGCGACGATCCGGTCGGGGACGAGGGGGCCGGGGACGGCGGCCCGGAGCCGTTCGCGCAGAGCGGTGTCGGTGGCGTCGGCGGCGCCGGGGGCGAGGGTCACGAAGGCGAGCAGGACGGTGTGTTCGCCCTTGTCGTGCGCGGCGGCGGCGACGGCCGTCACCTCGGGGAGGCTGCCCACGGCTCCTTCGACGTCGAGCAGGTCCACGCGGTGCCCGCGGATCTTGACCTGGTGGTCGATGCGGCCGTGGAAGACGAGCGAGCCCTCCGCGTCCTCGGTGACGAGGTCGCCGGTGTGGTACCAGCGCTCGGCGCCGCCGCCGTGGTCGGCCTCGACGAAGCGGGCGGCGGTCCGGTCGGGGGCGTCGAGGTAGCCGGTGCTCAGCTGGGGTCCGGCGACGAGCAGTTCCCCGGGGCCCTCCGGCGCGTCGGGCCGGGGCAGCACGGTCTGCCGTACGGAGGGCAGCGGGCGGCCGATGGGCACGCCGTCGGGGAAGCCGGCGGGCGCGCCGGGTCCGGCGAGGACGGCGCTGTGGGTGACGAGCGCGGTCTCGGTGGAGCCGTAGGTGTTGAGCAGGACGACCTGGCCGGCGCCGAGCCGCCGCCAGCGCTCCAGCATGTCGGGGCGGACGGCCTCGCCGCCGACGACGACGGTCTCGACGGAGCGGGGCAGCGGGCGGCCGGTGTCGAGGAGGTGGCCGGTGTAGAGGTGCCAGTAGTCGACGGGCAGGTTGACGAGGGTGACCTCGTGGTCGGTCAGGACCCGGTCGAGGTCGGCCTCGCTGTCCTCGTCGAGGACGACGAGCCCGCCCGCCAGCAGGGTCGGCAGGATCTCCTCCAGGCTGGTGTCGCCGTCCGCCCGGTGGAAGTTGAGGGCGACGGTGCCGGGGCCGACGCCGTACTGCCGGGCCAGGTGCGGCAGGACCGCGTGGAGGGCGCCGTGGGGGACGACGGCCGCCTTGGGGGCGCCGGTGGAGCCTGAGGTGAACAGGACGTAGGCCGGGTCCTCCGCACGGACCGGCTCGCCCGTCTCGGGCAGGGGGGCCTTGGAGCGGCCCCAGTTGGGCCGCAGGACCCGGTCGACGGCGGGCAGCCGGCCGGTCTCGGCGGTGGCGACCAGCTCCCGGCAGCCGAGGGCGCGCAGGGCCGCCTCGGTGTGGTCGAGCGGCTCGTCGGCGAGGGGTACGTAGCCCCGGCCGGCGGCCAGGACGCCGAGGATCGCCGCGATGTCGCGGACGCTGTGGTGGGTCTGGACGGCCACCACCGGGCGGCCGGCGGCCGGGCCGCGGGTGGCCACGAGGTCGGCGACGGCCCCTGCCCAGCGGGCCAGCTGGCCGTATCCGACGGTCACGCCGTTGTCGACCACGGCGGGCCGGTCCGGGTCCGAGCGGGCGATGGCGAAGAAGGGGTCCAGCATGCTGGGCAGGGTCATGGCAGGTGTCTTCCGGTCCGTCCGTGCGGCGGTCAGCGGGTGGTGGCCTCGGCGGCGCCCGGCGCGCCGCTGTCGGCCAGGGCGTCCAGGAGGGTGACGAGGGCGTGCCGGTGGCGGGCGGCGAGCGTGCGTACGGTCGCCTCCTCGTGCAGGGCCGTGGAGTACCACCACTCCACGTGCAGGGCCCCGTCCTCCGTGGTGGCGATCACCTCGACGGCGTGCGGGCGGGTCCAGTGCGGGGCGGTGATGTCCCCGACGGGCTCGGGGGCCACGTCCGGCAGCAGGGTGCCCAGGGGCAGGGTGTCGGCGTCGTCGCCCTCGAAGTCGTACGAGACGTCGCTGGGCGGCGCGGCGCGCAGGACGGCGGCGATCCGCGGCCGGCCGTGCCGGGTGAGCGCGCCGTGGCCCACGCCGCCGCCGGGCAGGGCGGCGAGGTGGCCCACGGTCGCGGCCAGGCGGGCGGCCGGGGTGGCGGCGGCCAGGTCCAGGCGGACGGGGACGGTGGTGGTGAACCAGCCGGTGGTCCGGGCCAGATGGGTGTCCCCGACGGTCTCCTCGCGGCCGTGGCGCAGTACGTCCACACGGACCGCGGGCTCACCGAGCCGTTCGGCCAGCACCTCGCCCAGGGCGTGCAGGACGAGGTCGCCGACGTGGGCGCGGTGGGCGCGGGCCGCCGTGTGGAGGCGGGCGGTGAGCCCGGCGGGGAACTCCTCGCGGTGGGTGGCCGCGGTGGCGGCGGTGTTCACCGCCCGCGGGTCGGCCACGGGGTGGTCCGGGGGCAGGGCGGCGGGGGTGCGGGCCACCTCGGTCCACCACTCGGCCTGCTCCTCCGCCTCGGGGGTGCGGGCGTGGGCGGCGAGGGCCTCGGCCCACTCCGGGTACGAGGTGCCCTCGGCGGGCCATACGTCGTGGCGGCCCTCCTCCAGGGCGGTGTACACCTCCTCCAGGTCCGCGAGGAGGACGGACCAGGACACCATGTCGATCGCGATCTGGTGGACGGCGATCAGCAGCCGGCCGGGCCGGGCGGGGCCCGCGTCGAAGCGGACGAAGCGGACCACGCGGCCCCGCAGCGGGTCCAGGGAGCGCTGTTCGACGGCGCAGCGCAGGGCGACCGCGGCCGAGAGGCCGGCATCGGCCAGCTCGGAGACGTCGACGGTGTCGAGGGCCGGGCCGAGGGCGGCGGCGGGCGGGCCGTCGGTGTCCAGGGCGGCGGTCTGCTGCCGGGGGCGGCGGGCCGGGCGGTCCTCGACGGCCAGCCGGAGCGAGGCGTGCCCGGCGACGAGCCGGCGGACGGCCTCGGCGAACAGGCCCGCGTCGATCCCCGCTCTGGTGGTGAAGAGCAGGGCCTGGTTCCACTGGCCGCGCTCGCCGGTCTGTTCCTCCCACGCCTGCTCCTGGGAGGGGGTGAGGACGACGGGCCCGTGGGCGATGCCCGGCGGGGCGGCCTCGGCCCCGCCGCGCAGGGCGGCCCGCCCGGCGACGAGCGCGGCGAGCCTGGCGGTGGTCAGCCCGGGGGCGAACAGCTCGCGCAGCTGCACCCGTACGCCGAAGGACGCCTCGATGCGGCGGGCGGTGCGGATCAGGTCGAGGGAGTCCACGCCGAGGTCGATCAGCGGGCCGGTGAGGTCGGCGTCGGGGTCGAGCACCGCCTCGGCCAGCCAGCCCGCGAGCCGGGCGTGGATCTCCTCCTCGGCCGGGGCCTCGGGGGCGGCGGCCTCGGGGGCGGTGTCGTCGGGGGCCACCGCCTCGGGGGCGCTGTCCTGCCGTACCGGGGCGGTCACGCGCCGGCCTCCCCGGGGAACCCGGCGGGGCGGCGTATCAGGAACGGGCCGAGGGCGAGGGCGTCCAAGGGCAGCCGGTGGAAGGTGGCGAGGGCGTCGCGCGGGCTGCACACGACGGGCTCGTCCCGGCCGTTGAAGGAGGTGTTCATGATGACGGGGGTCCCGGTGTGCCCGCCGACCGCGCCGATGAGGCGGTGGTAGAGCGGGTCGACGGCGGCCGAGACGGTCTGCGGCCGGGTGGTGCGGTCGCTGTGGACGACGGCCGGCATGGCCGCGGCCCCGGCCTCGGTGACGGGCGTGGTGACGATCATGTAGGGCAGCGGGGTGGCGGTGCCGATCAGCGCCTCGGCGGCCTCCTCCTGCATGCTCGGCGCGAACGGCCGCCACGCCTCGCGGTCCTTGATGCGTACGTTGACCCGGTCGCGGGTGGCCTCCGGATCGGGTACGGCGACCAGGCTGCGGTGCCCCAGCGCACGCGGGCCGCCCTCGGCGCGGCCCTGGAACCAGCCCGAGACCCCGCCCGCGGCCAGGACCTCGGCGGTGGCGGCGGCGATGTCGGCGGGCTCGGTGTAGGGGGTGCCGGAGGCGTCCAGGACCCGGCGGATCGCGTCGGGGGACCACTGGGGGCCCCAGGCGACCGAGCCGTCCATGGGCCGGATGCGGTCGCCCTCCTGGGCGGCGACCCAGACCGCGGCGCCGAGCGAGACGCCCTGGTCGCCGGCGAGGGGCTGCACGAAGAGGTCCTGGACCTCGGGCATCCGCATGATCTTGCCGTTGAGGGTGGCGTTGAAGCCGACGCCTCCGGCGATCAGCAGGGTGGTCTCGCCGGTCTCCCGGAGCAGGCCGCGGACCAGGCCCATGACGGCGCGCTCCAGCGCGGCCTGTGCGGTGGCGGCGATGTCGCGGTACTCGAAGGGGTCCCGGTCGGTGACCTTGCCGTAGCGGCCGGTGCGGGGGTCGAAGCGACGCACCCCGCGGTTGGGCGCCTCGGGGAGGGTCTTCTCCAGGTGCTCCATCCAGTACCGGATGGTGGCCGTCTCCTCGTCCGTGGTGCCCGTGGAGCGCAGGTCGGGCGGGACCACGCCGATGGTGAAGTCCTCGTCGGTGAAGCCGAAGGCGCCGCCGAAACCGAGGTCGCCGGGGGTGCCGTAGGAGGCGAGGCCCATCATCTTGCCGGCGGCGTCGGCGCCGAGGCCGGCGTACTCGCAGACGGCGGCGTAGAAGTAGCCCAGCGACCAGCCGGGGGTGTGCGCCCGCAGTGTCTTGATCTCACCGTCGATGCCCACGGCGAGGGTGGTGCTCTCGTTCTCGCCCTGGCCGTCGAGGACGAGGATCGCGCCCCGGTCGCGCCCGGAGAGGTGGTAGGCGCTGGCGGCGTGCGCGATGTGGTGGTTCACGAAGGTCAGCCGGGGGTCGCGGGCCCGCGGGAACAGCGCCTTGGGCAGCAGGTGTTCGAGGGCGGCCGCGTCGTTGTCGAACCAGTCCAGGCCGCGGTCCGCGAAGAGGGTGGGCAGGTCCCAGCCGTGGGCGACCACGTCGATGTCGTCCAGGGTGAGACCTCCCTCCGCCAGGCAGTAGGCGGCGGCGTGGAGGGGCGCTTCCCCGTAGGCGTGCTTGTTGCGGGTGAAGCGTTCCTCCTCGGCGAGGGCGATGACCTCGCCGTCCACGACGAGGCAGGCCGCACCGTCGTGGCTGGCGCCGGGCCAGCCGTTGACTCCGAGCACACGCATGATCAGTCCCCAAAGGTCGGTCGGCATCCGCCGGATCCGCCTCGGGCCCGTGGGGCGCTCGGCGTCCGGTCACGCCAACGGATCTTGTCGGTCCGCCGGGTTGTACACGACCTGGGAGTTTGTGCGGAGATCCGCGGCGAAGATCGCGGATGCGGCTTTCAGCACCGCGTTGGCGTGCCGCAGCTGCTCGACCTCGTTGCGCAGGCGCCGCAGTTCGGCCCGCTCGTCGGCGGTCAGCGCGTCCTGGGCGGGCCGCCGCGCGGCGGCCACGGGCGGGGCGACGGCGCGGGCCGCGGCGCCCGCCCCGGTCCGCCGGACGGGGGCGGCGGGCGCGCCCGTTCCGGGGCGGCGGCCGGCCGGTGGCTGGGTCGGGACCAGGCCGTTCCCGCCCGGCTGGCCCCGGGCGGGGACATCGTGTCCCTCCAGGGCCGTGCTGAGGCGGTACCAGCGGCGGGTCCAGGATTCCGGATCGCCCTCGCAGGCGGCCACGTAGGCGAGGGTCACCTTCAAGGAGGGCTTGTGCAGTCCGCGGGCCGCCTCCGCGAGGGTGGCGACGGAGTAGTGGGCTCGTTTCGCCATGGTCCGGTAGGAGGGGTTCCCGGCCTGCTTGCGCAGACCGCGCAAGGCGTGGGCGAACTCCTCCAGCGGTCCGGCCGTGGGATCTAACAACCGCTCTGGCCTGGGCATGCCTCTCCCCTGAATCATCGACGGTGCCGAGTGAAGCGCTGGCTGTCCCGTGCCGTACAACCTGGTCAATGGCGTACGGATCCGACATGAGAACCGGTCCGGCGCGCCGGGCGCGACCGGAAACCGCCGCACCGGATCTCTCGGACATTGGTACATGCCAGTGACATATCCATCAATCGGCAATCGACGCTTCCGGCCACGCGGCGGGCGTTTCGTCCGAATGAGGTTGCCCCGGTTCACACCGCCGCAACACCCGTCCGGAACCGTTCCCCGGACGTTCCCCTCAGCGCCCCGGAACGTTGCCCCGTACAAGAGCGCAGCTGGTCGTTGCCCGCACAACCATCCGCCTTCGGCGGGGTTTTGTACAGGGGCACTCGGGCCGAGTGCCCCGTACAACCGGCGGTCGTGTACAACGCCGGGGCTCTGCAAGATCGGTTGCTGTCAGGCGATACGGCCGAAACCGACGGGAATGGGTGGCGGGTTGGTGGACACAGCACGCAGCCAGACGGAGTCAGCAGCGCTCGAAGGCGTCTACGAGTACCGGAGCACCCCGCTCGTGGAACCGGACTGGCGGCGCTACCCCGGATGGCGTGAAGTCACCGAAACGGAATGGGCAGATCCGCAGTGGCAGCGCGCCCACTGCGTCAAGGACGCGAAGGGACTGCGCGCGGTCGTCGGCGATCTGCTCGACGCGTCGTTCTACGAGGACTGGGAGCAGGACCGCCTGCACCGCGCCACCATGTCGGTCCTGCTGCCGCCCCAGATGCTCAACACGATCGCCCCCGAGGCCGCCGCGGCCCGGCCGGGCGAGCTGACCAAAGCCTTCTACGACGACCCCGTACGCCGGTACATGCTGCCGGTGTTCTCCGACCGGCACCCGCACTGGCCCTCGCACCCGATGGCCAGCCGGGACTCCTTGCACGAGCAGGACATGTGGGTGGTGGAGGGGCTGACCCACCGCTACCCCACCAAGGTGCTGGCCGAACTGCTCTCGACCTGCCCGCAGTACTGCGGGCACTGCACCCGCATGGACCTGGTGGGCAACTCCACGCCCCAGGTCACCAAGAACAAGCTCCAGCTCAAGCCCGTCGACCGGGCCGAGCGGATCCTGGAGCACCTGCGCTCCTCCCCCGGCATCCGGGACGTGGTGGTGTCGGGCGGCGACCTGGCCAACCTGCCCTGGCCGCGGCTGGAGCGGTTCGTGGACGGGCTGCTGGACATCGAGTCGGTCCGCGACATCCGGCTCGCCAGCAAGGGGCTGATCGGACTGCCCCAGCACTGGAACTCCGCGCCGGTGCTCCAGGGCGTCGAGCGCATCGCCCGCAAGGCCCGCTCCCGCGGGGTGCGCGTCGCGCTGCACACACACGCCAACGCCGCGCAGCAGGTGACGCCCGGAGTGGCGCGCGCCTCCTGGGCCCTGCTGGGCGCCGGCCTGCACGACGTGCGCAACCAGGGCGTGCTGATGCGCGGGATCAACGACAGCGCGCACGACCTGCTCGACCTGTGCTTCGCGCTCGTCGACCACGCCGGCATCACTCCGTACTACTTCTACATGTGCGACATGATCCCGAACGCCGAGCACTGGCGGGTGCCGCTGCACCGGGCCCAGCGGATCCAGCGTCAGATCATGGGCTACCTGCCCGGCTTCGCCACCCCCCGCATCGTGTGCGACGTACCGATGGCCGGCAAGCGCTGGGTGGACCAGGCCGACACCTACGACCGCCAGCTCGGGGTCTCGCACTGGAGCAAGAGCTACCTCACTCCGCTGGAGGCGGCGGACCTGGACGCCCACAGCGGCTCCTACCACTACTACGACCCCATCGACACGCTCCCGCTCTCCGGGCAGCGCTGGTGGCGGGAAACCCGTCAGGGGTAGAGAAGGGACAGTTGCACAGCCATGAGCAGTCTGCGTCCACGGCGTGAAGACCCTCCGGTCCTGGAGGAGTGGTACCGCCGGCACCTCGGCCCGGACCTCCACGACATCAGCTCCAGCGGCGTCCACCCGTACACCTTCGCCGAGATACGCGACCTGTGCCGGATACCGGTGGCCGACCTCGACGCGATCGTCATGGACGACAGCGTCTCCCAGGGCGGGGAAGGGATCCGCCGGGCGGTCGCCGACCGCTACGCCGGCGGGGACGCCGACCGGGTCCTGATCACGCACGGGTCCAGCGAGGCCATCGCGCTCACGCTGAACGCCCTGCTGCACCCCGGGGACCGGGTCGTCGTCCAGGAGGGCATCTACCACTCGCTGGGCCACTACCCGCGGGCGGCCGGCTGCGATGTCGTCGAACTCCCGGCGCGCGTCGTGCGCGACGGCGAGATCGACCCCGAGGTGCTGGACGAGCTGATCACCCCCGGCACCGCCGCGGTGATCGTCAACTTCCCGCACAACCCCAGCGGCGTCACCCTCTCCCCGCCGGGACTCAAGGCGCTGACGGAGCGCACCGCGGCCACCGGCGCCGTGCTCGTGTGGGATGCCGCCACCGCCGAGATCGCCCACCGCTGGGAAGTGCTGCCGGACCCCGGCGCCGAGGGCGGCGACACGGTGTCCTACGGCACCTTCTCCAAGACCTTCGGCCTGCCCGGACTGCGGGTGGGCTGGGCCGTCGCGCCGAAGGAGCTGATCACCGCCACCTTCCCGCTGCGCGACCGGACCACCCTCTTCCTCTCCCCGCTGGTCGAGCTGGTCGCCGAGCGGGCCATGCGGAACGCCGACGAGCTCATCGGCCGCCGGGCGGCCGAGGCGCGGCGCAACCTCGCGCACCTGACGGAGTGGATGGCCGAGCACGAGGAGCTGGTCCGCTGGACCCCGCCGGAGGGCGGGGTGTGCGCCTTGCCGGTCTTCCGGGAGCTGGAGGAGGCGGGGGCCGGACCGGAGGCGGTGGAGCGGTTCTGCCTGGACCTGCTCGCCCGCCACCGCACCCTGCTGGTGCCCGGCACCGCCTTCGGCGCGCCGCACGGCGCCCGGCTCGGCTTCGGCGGCCCCGAGGAGGGCTTCCGGGCCGGTCTCGAAGGGCTGTCGGAGTTCCTGCTGGCGCGGAGGGCCGGGCGGTGACCGCCGTGACCGGGCCCGACGTGACGGAGGCCGCCGTGACCGGCCCCGACGTGCTCGACCTGTGGGAGCAGTCGGTCCGCGAGCACGCCGAGGGCCCCGCGCTCGTGACCCCGCACCGGGTGCTCACCTACCGGGACGCCGACCGGCTCACCGACGCCTGGGCCGCCTTCCTCGCCGGGCGCGGGGCGGGACCCGGGGAGCTGGTGGGCCTCGCCTTCGGCGACCCGGCCCGTACGGTGCTCGGGATGCTGGCGGCGCTCAAGGCGGGCGCCGGGTTCACCGTCCTGGACGACCGGCTGCCGCCCGCCGCCCGTACCGCGCTGGTGGCCCGCACCGCCGCCGCGGTGTGGCTGGGCGACGGGGCGCACGCGCCCGAGGGGGCCCACGTACCCGCCGATGAGCCGGGGGCCGAGGCTACGGAGCCCGCGCGTCCCGTGCGCCGGGCCGGCGGGTCCGATGTCGCCTACGTGCTGTTCACCTCCGGCTCCACCGGCCGGCCCAAGGGCACGGTGATCGAGCGGGACGCGCTGCGCCGCTTCGCCGTCGCGGTCGCGGACCGGCTGGAGCTGACCGCGCACGACCGCTGGCTCCAGGTGGCCTCGCTCGGCTTCGACGTGCTGATCGAGGAGGTGTTCCCCGCGTTCGCCGCGGGCGCGGCCGTGGTGTGCCGCGAGGACACCCGGGCGCTGGACGCCGAGGAACTGCACATCACCCTGGCCCGGACCCGGACCACCGTGGTCGAACTGTCCACCCAGTACTGGCTGGAGTACGCCCGCTGGCTGGACGGGAGCGGCACGGCCACGCCGGAGACCCTGCGCACGGTGGTGGTGGGCGGCGAGCGGATGGACCCGGTCCCCTACCGGCGCTGGCAGGCCCGGCAGCCCGCGGCCCTCGCCCATGTCTACGGGCTGACCGAATGCACCGTCAGCTCCACCTTCTACACCGGCCTGCTGCCCGCCGACGCCGAGGAGGTGCCGCTCGGCACCGCCCTCCGGGACGTGGAGATCAGCATCCGGCAGGACGGCCGCCCGGTCCCCGAGGGCGGGACCGGGGAGATCCACATCGGCGGTCCGCTGCTGGCCCGCGGCTTCCTCGACGACGAGGAGGCCACCGCCCGCCGCTTCGTGCCCGACCCGTACGCCGCCCGGCCGGACGCCCGCGTCTACCGCACGGGGGACCTGGGCCGGATCGGCCCCGACGGGCAGCTGGTCTTCCTCGGCCGGGTCGACGACCAGGTCAAGATCCGCGGCCACCGGCTGGAGCCGGCCCGGGTGGAGCGCGCCCTGTGCGAGGGCGGCGGCGTGGGCCAGGCCGTGGTCTTCCCCGACCCGGAGACCGGCACCGTCCTGTGGGCGTTCACCGTGCCCGCCGACCCCGCGACGGCGCCGCTGCCCGGGGAGGCAGTGCGGCTGACGGGCGCCGACCGGGACGCTCTCGTGGCCCCGCTGGAGGCGCAGCTGCCCGACTGGGCGGTGCCCCGGGTGCTGTACCGGGTGGCCGTCCTGCCGAAGAACCCGCACGGCAAGGTCGACAAGCGGCGGCTGGCCACCTGGGCGGCGGCGGCCTCGGCGGGCTCCGATGCCTCCGCGGCCCCGGCGGCCGCCGGAACCCCGGCCCCGGTGGCCGTCCCGGATGCCGAGGGCACCGGGCAGGAGCCGCTGGGCACCGTACTCGCCCTCTTCCGCGAGGTCCTGGACGCCCCCGCCCTCGGCCCCGACGACAACTTCTTCGACCACGGCGGGCAGTCCCTGCTCGCCCTGCGCCTGCTCGCGCGCCTGCGCGAGTCCCAGCCCGCCGCCGCCGGGCTGCGGGCGAGCGCGCTCTTCACGGCCCCGACGCCCCGGCTCCTCGCCGACGCGCTCGCCGGCCGCGCGGTCGCCCAGCCCTGACCGGCGCCTTCCCGGCGGGAGGGGATCCGTCCCCGTCCCGTGCGGGCGTACCACCCGAGGGCCCGCGGCCCCGGCTCCGGCCGTCCGCGAGCAGCAACCATCCCCCGACCACTCAGCGAGAGTTGGCATGTCGAACCTCACCGACCAGTCCACGCCCGGCTACACCCTGACGGCCGAGGAGTCCTCCGCCATCGCGGAACTCGGCCTCGAACTGGCCTCCTCCTACCCGTCCTTCGGCGACCCCGGCCTCCTGCACGACCTGCCGCGGCTCGCGGCCCGGCTGCCGGAGGGCGTGCAGGGCTTCCTGCGCGACTTCCAGCTGGCCGACCGGCACGGGCACACCGTGATCCGCGGCCACGACTTCGACCAGACGCGCATCGGCCCCACCCCCGGCCACTGGCGGGGCCGCGGAAGGCCCGGACCGGAGTTCCCCGAAGAGCTGCTGCTGATGCTGTACTCGGCGCTGCTCGGGGAGCCCTTCGGCTGGGCCACCCAGCAGGACGGGCACCTCGTGCACGACATCTTCCCGATCCGCCAGCACGAGAACGACCAGCTCGGCATGGGCAGCAAGGAACTGCTGACCTGGCACACCGAGGACGCCTTCCACCCCTACCGCAGCGACTACCTGATCCTCGGCGCGCTGCGCAATCCCGACCACGTGCCCACCACGGTCGGCGAGCTGGACCTGTCCTCCCTGTCCGCCGAGGACATCGACATCCTCTTCGAGCCGCGGTTCTACATCGCGCCCGACGAGTCGCACCTGCCGAAGAACAACACGATCACCTCCGAGGAGGAGGCGGCCCGGTTCGCCACCATCCAGCGGATGATCGACGAGCGGCCGCTCGGCCCGCTGCTCTACGGCTCGCGCCTGGACCCGTACATGCGCCTGGACCCGTACTTCACCTCCGTACCGGAGGAGGACACCGAGGCGCGGCGGGCGTACGACGCGCTGTTCAAGGTGGTCGACGCCGGGATGCGGGAGGTGGTCGCGGACCAGGGCGACGTGCTGTTCATCGACAACCACCGGGCGGTGCACGGCCGGCTGCCGTTCGAGGCCCGCTACGACGGCACCGACCGCTGGCTCAAGCGGGTCTGCGTGACCACGGACCTGCGCCGCTCCCGCGAGATGCGGGCCACGGCCGCCACCCGGCTCCTGGGCTGACGCGCCGGTGGACCTCACCCTCACCGACCTGTCCCGCGACCCGGGGCTGCTGCCCGAGGTCGACGCCCTGATCGGCGCCAACATGCCCGCCTTCATGAGCTGGGAGTCCCCCGGCAACTGGCGCTGGCACGGCATGTACGACCGCTACGCCGAGCACCAGCTGTGCCTGGTGGACGGCGACGGACGCCTGGTCGCGGCCGCCAACGGCCTGCCGGTGCGGTGGGACGGCACGCCCTCGTGGCGGGCCACCCGCCGCGACCAGGGGCGGGGGCGGGGCGGGGTCCCGGCCCCCCCCCGCCGCCCCCACCCCCGGGGGATGCTGTGGGTGGG